>CAUVHB010000103.1:0-5663 GCA_963551335.1 uncultured Treponema sp. | reverse complement strand
GGGTTGCAAGTTTCAAATTTTGCAGTGTACCAAAGCGATAGTTATTCACAGCCAGCTTGTACACTTTTTTAGGATCAAGGGCTTGTCCCTTTATTTTGACATTCTTGATTCTTTTTCCTGCTTCTTGTGAAATATCGATGTCATAATCAATACCTTCAAACATATCGTAGTTGTAACCGCGCACATCGGGATTAAACGAAATCGTTACATCGCCTTTCTTTGCAGTGTTGTAATACGATGCAGACCATTCCATGTATTTCAACAAGTTTTCGCCGGTCATATTCAGACCTCGCAGCGTATTTGAAAATTTATAGATAAAAGCAACGTCTTTTTTCTTAAAATCGCCTTTTTTCAGATTCATATCCGAGCGGAATGCAGCTGCGGAAGAAACATCCGCTTTGGTGTAGTAGAGCTGCACATCATTGATTAAATCGATAAGCGCGGTATCTTCAAGCTGAATGGTCGGCATTGTCGTAACTTTGTCTTTACCGGTAATGTAGTCCACCCGCGGGATAAAATCAGCGGTAACTTTTCCGACGATGACATTTGCATCTGCAACGGACTTGTCATGCACAAAGCCAAACTCTTTTTCCATCGCTTTATCGGCGGCAATTTTGGCAGTTTCGCGGTTTTCCGCTTTTACGGAAACAACCTTCCATGTGCCGTTGTCTTTTTTAACCTGTATTTCCCCAACTGCTAAAGCCCAGCCGTAACAGCCCGGTTCAATAATCCACGTTTTATCTCCGTTTTGACCGTCGATAAGGGTAGCATAGCGGGCGTGTTCATGTCCGCCAAAGATTAAATCAAACTCAGGGATTTGCTTTGCTATTTCGATAACACCGCTGTTGCTGCCGTATTCCCCAGTTCGGCTCAGGTGGAATGCGCCGATTAAAACATCATACTGCCCTTTTAAGGAATCGATGGTTTTACGCGCAGCGTCTATCGGGTCTTCAAATTCCAGCCCTTTAAAGTGAGACGGCGCTGCTGCTTCCCACATCGGGATATGCGGTGGCACCATACCGATAACCGCAACGCGGACACCTTCAATATTAAACAGTTGATACGGCAGTACAAAGTGGCTGCCGTCTTTTGTGTTTTTGATATTGGCGCTTAATACAGCGCCGTTGAAGTGGCGGGTATTGCGGGCAAGGAATTCTTTTTCAAAGTTGAACTCATGGTTACCCAATACCCACACATCGTACTTCATGTAGTTGAGCGCTTGAATCATCGGGTGGGTGTCAAGGTCGTTAAACAGCTCGGCGCTGTTGTCTTGTACGGTATCGCCGACATCGATTAAAACGGTGTTAGGATTTTGTGCGCGCAGTTCTTTTGCGAGCGCGTAGGTTTTTACCAAACCGGCAGCAGGTGTCTCTTCGCACACTGCATAATCATAGGCATAGAGCCGCCCATGGACGTCGCCTGTTACCCCAAAGGTGAGGGTAACAGCATTCGCCCCCGGCTGTCCCTTTTGCATAACCTTGTGGGTAAGCTTTACCTCATCCGACTGTTTCCCACGCGCTTTTGCAGTACGTGCGGAAGTCTGTTCCGTACTCCGCGCCGATGCATTTGTTTCAACGCACGCTGTTAGCGAAAAAACAAAAACCAATGCCGCCGCAAAGCCAAGCATTCTTTTCTTGATCATCTGCATACTCCTTCACATTTTTTAAGCAAGTCCCCCGCCACTGCATCGAGCTGCGGGTACTTCCTTCTTAATATATAAAACGGATATTCTCCGTCTATATTCATAGGTTCAATGCTCTTTTTTTTAATAATTTGGGCGGCTTTTTGCGATAAAATCGCAAAAAACAGGCTTTTCGGGGTTCCGCTGCCGCTCCATTCCTCCGCTGTGCTTCGGAACACCCTCGCCGCGGATGGCGGTGGTTTAAACACTGGCGAGTGTTTTACAAAACTCGCAGTTGATTTCTGTACATGGATGTACGGAAATCGGCGAGGCTGCCCCTACAATCCTTGCCGCGGGAAAGCGCTCAATTCACACCTTTTTTTCTCGCAGGCAGCCGCAGTACAAAGAGCGCTGCCAGCGCCGTACACGGAACCGCGGCAATAATGCCGATACTTCCGGAAATTCCGTGCATAACTTCTATGACAATACGCGGTATATTGATAAACTGCGTAAAACTCATGCCATAACCCCAAATCATCATTACCAAGGGGAGGGACGAACCCGCAAAAGCTAAGATGAGCGTGTTACTCATCGTACCGGTAATATCTTTCCCAACGGTCAACCCCGACCGAAACAGCTCTTTTTTGCTGAGGCGCGGATTTACGGCTAACATTTCCTGCATGGAAGAAGCAATAGACATACTGACATCCATCACCGCGCCGAGCGAGGCAATCAAAATCGAGGTAAATAAGAGCCCGTCCAGCTTGAGGTTATAGTCGAGGGCTAAGTTGAGCAACTGTTCGCCTCCTTCCATATTAACGCCAGAAAGCTGCGCCGAATAGGAAACGATTGCCGAGATAATCCCAGCAATGGTAATACCGGACACCGTCCCTGCTATGGCGGTATATGTTTTGCGCGTAAAACCGCTGATCAAAATAAAGCTCACGATAGTCATAATGGAAACAAGCCCGATGGAAACCGGTACGGGTGGGAAGCCTGCAAAGAGGGCGGGGATAAGCACGGTAACAATGAGTACACAGGTAAACACGAGTCCCAACGCGGATTTTAGCCCTTGCCCCCTGCCGAGGAGGATGAGTGCGGCAAAAAAGAGCCCCAGCAGCGCAAAAACATGGCTGTCGCGCTTGAGGTTATACAGCCACACGGCAGTTTTTCCGCCACTTTCCCGCAGAGTGAACACCGCTTTTAAGCCCTTATACGCAAAATTACTGTGTAAACTACTGAGCGTATTATACACCTCAAATTCTGTATCTTTATATTTCCCCTCAAGGATTTTAACACGGAGTTTTTGCGTACCGCGGTATCGCCCTTGCACAACCGGATCGGGGGAAAGGTCTTCTTCCAGCACCTCCTCCACAATTCCCACCGCAAAGGCTTGAGTAAACGGCGATTCGGGCTTTAATGCATTTGAAATCTTCGGCATACCAAAACAGAGAAGCGCCGTAATAACTAGCACTCCCCCTGTAAATATTTTTTCTTGCATACTCTTAAAAAATTATAACGTGAGGATTCCCCTACCGTCAACATTTTTTTCTATTTTCAATAGGAATTTTGTATATAAGTTATAAAGTTAGGGCTTATAAAAGTTTACACGTTTTTTGTGTTATAGTGTTTTATGGCAAGTCATTATCATATAATGATTTATTCAATTATAAATTTGGAACTTCTTCTATTCCCTAAAAACATGAAACATGGTATATGTTGCCACAGATATTTTTGACGCATATAAACATACTCTATCGGGAGCGGAATATTCATGATGAAAAAGCGTTTTTCTATTCGTTATAAACTTATTCTCATTTTCGGCATATTGGTGACAGTCGCTTGTATTACTGAAGGTCTTGTAGCAATTATAATTGCCCATAAGGCTGTTACGGAAAAAATTCAAGTCCATTTAATGGACAAAGCGCGTGATGCGGCTGAAATCTTGGATGGAAAAGTACTACAATGGTTTCAATTATTGGAAGGAATCATACAGATGCCAGCGCTACGGGATTCAGCAGTATCATATCAGGAAAAAGCAGTCATACTGCAACAGCTTGCCGAATCGAATAACGCTTTTCAGAAGCTAAATATTGTTGATAAAAAAGGGATAGGACACTTGCCGGATGGTAGCTTGGCTGATATTTCTTCTACAGCTTGGTTTAAAAGTTATAATGGAAAACGCTTTATGTCCGAACCGTTTCAATCGCTTATAAACGGTCAAGTGGTGATTATCATTGCCGTACCGCTGTATGATGAAAATGGAACTGCGCACGATATACTTGCTGCAACTATTGACGGCTTCACTATGTGTGATGCAGTGAGCAATATCGTTGTAGGAGAATCTGGAAGTTGCAGTATTATTAACTCAAAAGGAATCACCATCGCAGACCCTGATAGAACATTAGTACAAGATCAATTCGATGTGATACAGGAAGCCACACGTAATAAGGCTTTTGAATCTCTTTCCGCATTCGTACAAACGATGATGAAAGCTCAGGGAACAGGCATAGGATATTATGAATATAACAAAATACAGCGAATGGGTGCATATGCGGTAATGCAAACTACCGGATGGAAAATTGCCGTGTATGCAAAAATTCAAGAAATGATGGGAGCCGTTGGTGCATTACATCAGTCATTATCTCTAAGTGGCGTTATTATTTTACTCATCACGCTCGCCATTATATATCTTATTACCAACGGTATCGTAACGCCTATCAAAAAGATTGTTTCTGCGTTGCAGAATATTGCCCAAGGCGAAGGAGACCTTACCGTTCGCCTTCCAGTACATGGTAACGATGAAATTACGGATATGTCTGAATATTTTAACGAAACCATTGCGAAAATTGAAACATCCATCAAAAAAGTCGAAATAAATAGTCGTAATATGGAAGCCATCGGAAATGAGCTATCTACCAATATGATCGAAACGGCAAGCGCTGTGCGTCAAATCAATACGAATATCGACGGGGTAAAACAGCAGGCATTAACACAAGCGGCAAGCGTTACCGAAACTGCCGCTACTATCAAGAAAATTGTCCGTACGATTAAGCAGCTAAATACGGGTATTGAAATGCAGGTAACCAGTGTGGCGCAGTCCTCTTCTTCTGTAGAGGAAATGGTTGTAAATATCGCTTCGATCGGACAAACGCTCGCTAAAACCGACAGCGCTATTAAAGAGCTTACAACCGCTACCGCTGACGGCAAAGCTGTGATTGTTACATCGAATACGGTAACACAGAAGATTGCAGAAGAGTCGGGTTCACTGTTAGAAGCATCGAGTGTTATTCAACACATTGCCTCGCAGACAAACCTTTTAGCGATGAACGCTGCAATTGAGGCCGCTCATGCCGGCGAGACAGGAAAGGGGTTCGCCGTTGTCGCGGATGAAATAAGAAAGCTCGCTGAAGAATCTGCGATCCAAGGGAAAGCAATCTCTGCAACCCTCAAATCCTTATCAGGCGAAATAGAAACGCTTGCAACTTCGTCAAAAACCGTAGAAGAAAAGTTTAACACTATCTTCAGCCTTGCCGAACAGGTTAAAAATATGAGTAACCGTCTTACCGAAACGATGCGGGAACAAGAAGGCGGTAGTAAAGAAGTTTTAGGCGCTATGAAAAATATCAATGCGGTCACAACAGAGGTACGAACCGGTTCTGAGGAAATGCTGAAAGGCGGTGAAGGCGTTGCGCAGGAAATGCAGAAATTAGATGAACTCACTCGTATTATCACAAACAGTATGAACGAGATGGCAGCGGGTGCAGTGCAGATTAACAATGCCGTGCAGGAAGTAAACGCGATTACGCAACAGAATAAGCAAAGTATTGAGAATCTCGTTGGAGAAGTAGGCAAATTTAAAATGAATTAGTTTTTTTTCTCGACATGTCCCGAGACGATAAATATCCTCTCAATTTTGCCTTATGCTCGATTGTACAAACCGCGTTTTTGGCGGGAGCCTATTCTAAGCATCCCTCGAGGCGGAATCAATGTTGCCGGCAATGAGAATTTTGGGATACACGGTAATGCCGAGTTTTTTTTC
>CAUVHB010000102.1:0-5681 GCA_963551335.1 uncultured Treponema sp. | reverse complement strand
AACGATGCCGAAAACCCGCCGCTTACACGCGCGCCATCGTGTACATGAAGGTTTGCCGTTAGAGAAGCTCCATCATAATGGAGGGGGCATTCTTAATTATGAATTGCATATCGCTTCGATATGCCGAAGCAGCTGTTCGCAGGTATATCCGCTGATAAGGTAGGCGTTTGAGCTGCGGCTGTCGGAAAATACAAAGTCGCCGCTTTGGAGTGGAGTAAACGAAAACCGAAGATCCGTGCCATCGCCGAGCGCTAAGCGTATCCGTACTGTCTGTGGACTTTGCAGCGGCGGCGCGCTGTAGATGTCGATACAGGAGAATTTTTCTAAAAAGCTTTCCAATGTGCGGAACGCAGCGTCGTTGGTTTCCGTCCGGATGGCGCTGTGATTTCCGTACTCCAAGCCTTGTATGCCTGTGCCGCGAAAAAGCGCTGCGTATATTTGTAAGTCAAGCCAGAACGGAGCGGCGACCGTTAAAAAAGGCTCAAACGCATTATCAATTAAAAATACCTTGACGCTTGCCCCCGTCCGCACGTACCGACCGGCGCCGGCCGCATCGGGTATCCCAAAAAAGAGTTCCGAAAGAATGGTTTTATCCTTCCGTGCAAAGACAATACGCGAAGCGTGTCCGTCATCAATGAGGTAATTGTGATAATCCTGCGGACGCGCTGATATGGGGAGAAAGGAGCGATCGGCGCCGAGCAGCGAAAAAAAGCGATCGATAATCTCCTGCCTAACGGGATAGCGGCCGTTTGCAGTGCGGAGATAAAAGCGGGCGCCGTCTTTGATCAGCGTTATTTCGCCCATCTCTACTGGTTCCGCCCGTGTTGGGATAGAAAAGCGGATTTCCGCAACTTCGCGGATATCTTGTTGATGCATTAAGCTACTTGAAAAAACGCCCGCACGGGAAGGCGTGCGTAAAAAGCTCAGCGCATAGCCGCAGAGCAGCACACAGAGGATGACACACAGCAGCTTTGTTTCTTTTTTCATGTAAGTTTTCTCCGCCGGATGATGTACAGGGCGGCCCCCGCGGCAATAATCAGCAGGGGTACCAGCACGAGGTTGAGGATACGGACGACGGCGATAATGCGGTTAAACGCCGTGTCGCTTTCTATAAAGCGGAAAGGTAACACCGCCGGCTGTTTATTTTTCAGCTGCAAAAGCGCATCCTGCCGCGCAATCCAGTACGCGGCGTTCACCATAAAGTCTAAATTGGCATCGGAGTGCGTATATTCTACGGCGGAACTTACACAATACTCATCCGCCACTACCAAAAGCCGCGCATTATCGGCGCCGCTGATACCGCTCGCCGCATTGACGCTCCGCTCACTCAAGGCTACAAGCGGATAGGCTGCGTGTTCGCCGTTCGCGGCATCTGCAAGCTGAGTTCCGTGCGGATCGGTGTTGTACGGCGGCTGTTGCAGCGCTGCCCTGTTGCTTGAAACCAGTAGCGGCGCCGGTGTTTTCCCTCGTGCGGCAGTACAAACCAACTCCGACGGCCAGAAAAACTGCACAGGCTTTGCCGCAGACAGCAGTGGAGGAATTGCTTCCGTCTCTTGACGGAATACCTGTACCCAAAACGGGTAGTTGATATGCTCGTACCGAGTGCCGTCGGTGGCAGGTAATGTCATGCGGAAGTTTACCGTATCCATTACCAGATTGGTTTGCACCGCAAAGCCGGCGCGAGCGAGCAGTTCAAGCAGCCCGTCAGCTTTTTTGGGCGTTGCTTCCCAATTTCCGCCGATAGCCACGGTATTTGCGGAGACAAAAAAAGCGGCGGAACCATGCCTGTTCACAAAGGCGTCAACCGCAGTCAGCATATCATCATCAAAATAGGAAGAGCCGATTACCAATAGCGGAATTTCGGGATGCAGCTCAGGGTAGGGGGTGGTCAGCGTGATCGGTATAAAACCCGCATACTCAAGCCACGGCAACACATACTTATACTCGCCCGCTACACCATTTTCTGCGCCGCCTTCGGGAAGCGCGACATAGACGGAACGGTCGAGTTTTCTCCCCTGCGCGTCTTGAGTCATCTCGGTAATAAAACGCGCAATATCAGCTTCAAGGGTGTAAATATCGGAGAGGAATGGAATAACACGGCTCTCCCCGCGATACTCGCAGAGCAATCCCGAATAGAGGTTTTGCAGCACCTGCGTATTCTTGCTGTTCCGCTCAACTTGGCGAGCGACAATACCGAGCTGATTTAGCTGCGACGGGGAAAGTTTGTCCGTATCCTTGTAGATGACGAGGCAACGACCGTCCGCAATGCGTTGATATTCTGCGAGTATATCTTCAACATATTGCAGCGACGGCAGATAGCCGTCAATATTATACGAGCGGAACCACGTAATCGTTACCGTTCCTTCGAGGCTGTTCAGTAGCGATCGAGTATAGGCTGAAAGCGAATAGGTGTGATGTTGTGTCATATCAAGCCGCGCATAGATCCGCTGCGAGAGTAGCGCAGCCGTTACCACGATGGCGCACAACAGCAGGGCTTGAATGCGGTACTCCTTTACGCTGCGTATCTTTATACTTATCGATTTTGTGTTCATCCGTTTTGTTTTTACCGGCTGTGTACTCATCGGCTTTCCTCCTGAGCATACAGTAAAAAGACCGAAAGCCCCTGCGCTGCAATGATGAGCAATATATAGAAGAAAAAGTCACGGGTGTCGAAAATACCACGCGCTGCCGATTCAAAATGCAGCGTAAAAGAGCAATAACGTAGGACTTTTACAATGAATGACGGAAGCGGTAAAATTTGAGCAAGTACGTGGCTTGCGGTAAAAAAGATTCCGGTAAAAAAGCTGAGCAAAAAGCTGACGGCGGTATGCGCAGAGATATTTGACAGTGCGAGCGACCATGCGCTCAAGGCAGCGCCGAAGAAGAGGACGGCGCAATATGACAGAAAAAACGGAAAAACGTCAAAATAGACAAGCGGAATCACCGAAAGCGGAATCACCATCGTGAGCGAGGCGGCTCCTGCAAAACAGACGAACAAGGCGGCGTATTTCGCAGCGGCGAGCTGGCGCTTATCTATCGGATAGGCGGCAAGCAGCCGGTCGGTACCGTGTTTTTTTTCGTCAGCCCAACTGTTCATCGCGAGCAGGGGGATGACAATGCAGAACAGGAACGGCAGATTGAGGAAGAAAGAGCGAAAATCCGACAGCCCTGCCGAAAACCAGTAGCCTGAACCCACAAATGGAAGCGCCGCCCCAAGATAGAGGACAAGCGCTGCCGCATACAGCGCGGGACTGTATACCAGCGTATGCAGTTCTTTGGTAAAGAGCGCCTTAAACGCCGGAAATCGATTCATCGCTGCCCCCACTTACCGGCTTCCAATTCACGGAACTCGCGGGTGGTAATGCCTGCGTACTGTTCAAAGACCTTGAACAAAAGCGTATCAGAGGCAGCATCCTCTTCAATGCCGAAGTCCTTGTATAAACGATCGGCAAGTTCCGCGCGTGTTCCTCCAGCAATCTGCCGTCCTCTGTGGAGCAGAATATGCTGCGAGCATATCCGCCCCGCAAGCTCAAGCTGATGGGTGCAAAGGATGACTGCCGCGTATGTAGACAGCGCAAGTATCTTTTTTTCAAAGTCTTTCAGCTGGAACGGATCAAGACCGGAGGCAGGTTCATCCAAGAGGATGAGGCGGGGGTGGTGGATAACCGCTTGCGCAAGTCCTACCCGCTGCCGGTAGCCTTTTGACAGCTCCTTAATCCGTTTGCCGTACACTTCTTGCAGATCAGTAAACTCAACCGCCTCGTCAAGCAGGCTTTGCTGCACTGCGCTGCCGAATCCGCGCATCTGCAACGTAAAAAGTAAGAACTCCCGTACCGTCATCGCATCATAGAGCGGGTTTTGCTCATATAAGATACCGATATGCCGCTTTGCCTCTATCGGTTCGGTCAAAATAGAATAGCCGCAAATCGATACATCGCCGGAAGAGGGTAGGCGGTATCCGCTGATGCTGTTTAGTACTGTACTTTTTCCCGCTCCGTTTAATCCGAGCAGAGAATAGATGCCGCCGGCTTCTGCGGTAAAACTGATGTGTTCGCAGCCGATATGCCGCTTCTTTCCCGCGCCGTAGTATTTACAAATGTCTTGCACTTCAAGGATAATCACTGTAGCCTCTGCCGTTAGATTTGCTTGCAGCTTTAACGCTTTGAAAGCCCTATTCTTTGAACACCGTAATATCGTCCACGGTTTTTCGTTTCGGCATCGGCGGCTCTTCGGCAGCATACCCGACAGCAATCACTGCAACGATAATTTGATTTTCATCAATATTAAAAAACGTTCTGATTGCCGCCTCATCGTAAATCCCCACAATGAGCGTTGCAAGCCCTAACTCATGGGCTTTTAAGCAAAGATTCATCGCTTGCATCCCATGGTCGTAATATTGGAATCCGTCTTTAAGGTGCGTTTCATATTCACCGTTTCGCGTAAAGCCGGAACGCTTATTGACTACTGTCGATACAATCAGCACCGGCGCGTTTTGCACATTCCGCTGGTTAAAATCCGCAAGGCATTGTGCAAGCTCTTTTTCGGCGTTGCCCTCCGCCACGTAATAGCGCGAAACTTGAGAGTTTTTCCACGAAGGAGCCAAAATCGCCGCCTGAATCATTTCTCGAACCAGCTCGCGCGGCACCGGCTTATTGGTATATTTACGCACACTCCGGCGTTGTTCCATACAGGTTTGTAAATCCATAGATATCCTCCTATGATGATGGACTATATCATATTTTTGATAATCAATTTCCGAAAGTCTCTTTACAGATGTAATTTCAGTAAATTTCACTCCTCTTCATTGTTTCAACGTTTCCCTTGCAACGACATCCCATTTTTCCTTTTTTTCATTAATTTTTACAACAACTCGCTCAGTTTTTAAAGGAATTATCCTGTTTACACCAATTTCCGTCAATTTCTGTATTGCCAAATTCATTTTATCATTTTTCAAAATCCCCATCGCAATATCAATATTTATACTCAAAGAATAACTGTCTTCTTTTTTTTCCAATATTTTTACAGCTATTTCCTTTTTTGAAATTTCAGCAATTTTTGTAAAATATTCACATTCCCCGTCAATTACCCGCAATTCATCACCTATATTTAAACGATACACATTTTGAACGTGATTACAGTCTAATCTGTCTTTTATCAAAATTTTTCCATTATTTTCATCAATATTTTCTTTTTCCGCTATTACTGTCAACAACAGTTTTTCACCTCATTTTTTACTTAATATCATTTTCCACTTAAATAGCAAATTTACTATAAATTCTTTGAAAAAGTTCAAAATCCAATAGATATATTCAATAACCTAAGTTTTTTTATTTTTACAAGATGTCAAGATCCCTTGCTTCAGTATATTTATTTTATTAAATTATAAATTTTTTTTGTTATCGAACAGATCTAGTATAATTTGGCTTTTTAATTGGAGTTTAGTGTCAATTGTTATCTTTAAATTTTTATTTTTTTTCACTAAATATTTTTTCAATTCCTAAATGGTTATATCCTAATTCTGTCACAACTCTTCCACGTGGAGTTCTTTTTATAAACCCAATTTTTACAAGATACGGCTCATAAACCTCTTCAATTGTCCGTCTGTCCTCCCCGAGCAAAAGCGACAAAGTTTCAATTCCAACAGGACCGCCATTATAAACATTTATAATCGACAGCAAAAT
>CAUVHB010000101.1:0-5708 GCA_963551335.1 uncultured Treponema sp. | reverse complement strand
GTTTAGCCCGATTGTTGACGCCCGCTCACGAAAAATTCATTTGCTAAAAGTGCGGCAAGACCTCTGTAAACTTTGTGTATTCGATACCGCCTGTTATTCAAATCTTGCACCGAATGCAACAACGGCAACTATTCTTCAAGGTGTTGGCATTGCGTTTGAGGGATACACTTCTTCAAAAACAAACTTTTTGTCCGAAACGATTTTAGGAAAAGCCATCGATCGCTTTTTATTATCGCTTGATCCTCAGCATGGTCGTGCTACCGGCGCTTCCCGCGAAACGGTTATTGCGGAAGCCGCCTGTTTGACTGCCATCGGTATTTCTTTTTCCAGTCCGGGATTAGGCAGCGCCATCACCCTTGCTTGTGCAAGCCGTAATAATATTTCCAGCTCGGTAGTTGGAACAATTCTTTTGCCTCATATCCTTACGAATGCGCAAACATCGAATCTCGACAAACTCTTAAAAATCGGGCGGATGCTGAATGTCGATACGCGTGGTGTCGAGTCGCTTTACGTGGCAAATGCTGCTGTCGAAGAAATCCGCCGCCGTTTGGCTCAAGCTAATCTCCCTACTCGTTTAAAGGATATTGGCTTATCCATTGAGCAGCTTGTCGCCATTTCCGAAGACGCCGTTTCGCTGAGTTTTATGAACTATATCCCCAAACCGATGCGAAGCGATGATGTGTTTGAGCTGCTGAAACAAGCGTATTAACGCATGATCGAGCTTTTTAAGCTTATCCGGCTGCCAACTACGCAAAAGATACGCAAGGTTATCAAAATCCTTGAGATACTTGAAGCCGAATGCGTCGCAGTCTCTTCAGATGTACGGTATTCCGCAGTTCCACTTTCCTGCGATTCATTTTATATTGAAGGGCTGTGTACGCATCTTGCGTCGATGTATCAGTCTAATTCCGTTATTACCGCTGCCGTTACAACCTATACGTCCTCCTTACGCGCAGAAACACTGACTGCCGGAGGGTATCGCGCCCTGTTTAATACGCTGCGCCATGAGCTGTATCGGCAAAGCGGTGTGCAACCCTCCGAATGGGATTTAATCGCGCCGGGGCTGCGCTACGGAACCAATATGCCTCAATACAATGCCTCCGCGCAAAATCAGGCAGCGCTTGATGCAGAAACACAGACCGGCGTACCTTCGACAGCGCTTTCAGCGCCACGGCCGTTTTATCCCGGGGTCTATGTGTATGCGGAAGATATCCGTGCGCCCTTTAACCTCGGCTCCATATTCCGTACCGCAGAGGCTTTCGGCGCGGAAAAGGTGCTCTTGTCGGAGGGGTGTGTTTCGCCCGAACAACCCCGTGCGCAGCGCTCAGCAATGGGCTGCACTCAATTTTTGCCATGGAACTATTGCTCGCTTGCAGCCCTGCCTGCCAACCTACCCGTATTTGCGCTTGAAACCGGCGGCATCCCGATTACTTCCTTTCCTTTTCCCAAACAAGGCATTGTCCTCCTCGGATCCGAGGAGCTAGGACTCAGCGCAGAAGCGCTCAAAAGCGTTTCCGCCGGTATTGTCAGCATTCCCATGAAGGGCATCAAAGCCTCGCTCAATGTCGCGGTCGCATTCGGTATTCTCATGCAATATTGGGTAGCGGCTTTGTCCTGACGCAGTCTTGACAAAAGCTAATAATTATACAAAACTGGGGATAAGATGCAGCTGTTTTTTATACAAATGAAAATTGTAATGCAAAATCCTGTGTTTTTAGCGGCAATTACAAGCTGGCTTTTGAGCCAATTTATTAAAACATTCATCGGATTTTGCGGTTCATCAGTACATTCTCTACCGGTCTTTTTTGACTTATTGGTGTGGCGCACGGGGGGGATGCCCTCAAGTCACTCCGCTCTTGTGACGGCGCTCTCGACTGCAATCGGCTTTAAACAGGGTGTTTCTTCGGATTTATTTATTTTTTCTATCTTTTCTGCGATGATTGTTATTAGGGACGCAATGGGGGTTCGACGTTCAAGCGGAATGCAAGCGAAAATGTTAAACGAAGTAGGCGCTAAAATGGCCGAAACAATGAATATACCCTTTAAGCCCGTTAAGGAAGTCCAAGGGCATACCCCTGTTGAGGTCTTTGCCGGTATGATACTCGGTGTTGTAATTGGAAGTTACTTTTCACTCTATTATTCAGTATAACCCATGAAGCGGCTGAACGGTTTTTTATATTTCTTGTCGGCGTTCATCGCAACCGGAATTATCTTACTTTTTATCCTTTTACCACTCCACGTTTATGCACCGGTATGGAGCGGATACCGGATACTGGCGGTTCCCGGCGCCGAAGATATTGAACAGTATATTTCCGCTGCAGAAGACGCCGGTATATCGGGTATCGCATCGGAATTCTCCGTTTCAAACCGCTTTTCATTATTAGGAACTGGACGGCATGAACGGTTTCCCTTTACCGATATCGACCGCTATACCCGATGGTTCCGCGATGCCGGCGGCGAATACCGTTATCTTTACCTGCCGTATACTTCGATTTGGAAATATCTTTCGTTCTATTTTTCGCTCTACGGTAAAAAGGCTCATTTTTTTCTTGAAGCGGCTATCCCATACAGTCCGATACAAGGACTGCTTGCGCTTATTCTGTTTGCCTACTGTATTGCCGGTTCGCGAAAAAGACTCCTGTTTTTTGCCGCCGCCTTCAGTTTTGTCTGCTATGCTTTCTGTAGTAAAAGCAACTTGTCGTCCGCAACAGCCTTGCTCAGCATATTGACTGCCACATATTGGCTTGAGGCGCTGGAAAACGAATTGACCATTCAGTGGAAGCAGCTTAAAGAGCGGATAAAACACAATATCTTTATGCTGATTCTTCCTGCGGCGCCGCTGTTAACGGCGGTTATCGATGGGATCGCACCCTTTTGCTTTTTTCTACTGGCACTGCTGTTATCAGCAAGCATGCTCTTTTCGGTCTACAGCTTTTTACAGCTAAAAGATACCTATTGGGAGTACTACCGTCAGCACCCTTCGTTAAAGCTTTTTGCAATGCATCCGCAGTCATGGACACAGTTTTGGAATACCCGATATGCACTCACTGCCACCGTATTAACCGGCTGTTTGCTGCTGGTGTCTGCGATTATCCCGCTCGTGTTTTCCACGAATCGTTTAAGTTCCGCCGTTGCTCAACTGAACGCGCCGCAGCCGGTTGCACGACAGCCGATTCCATTCACCGATTCCGGCTTTTTTACTGTACAGGCATCGCGTCCACAAGATTATCTCCCCGATTTAAGTAATTATATAGAAGATTATTGGTATACCGCTGTTTTACCCTATCTGAATATTCATGAACCGCTACAACCGCTTACGCCGAATATGCGGGTGTACTTTGACTCTTTCTCTGAAGATTCGGAGGGGAAGCTGCACCGCGAAGAAAAAGTTATATACGCTTTCGACACGGTGTTTATTCTCCGCGCATTAAGAAGCGAGCGGTTAGCACTGCTCCCGTTAGAGAAGATGCTGATAGCCCAAACCGGTTTTTTCGCTGCGGCCTATCGCTCCTTACCGGTGCCTTCACTGAACCCGATTGCCTCGTTTTTTATCATCCTTGGTACGTTGTTATTTCCCGGTGTTCTGATTATAATAAGCAAGATACGATGATGGAATTGATACGATTTAAACGGGGTCAGCAGCAAGCAAAATATATCCGTCTTGAACCTCAATTTGAAGGGAATGCCTTTCTGCCACAGTATGCGCTGATACCGCTTGCATTCAGAACGCAAACAAGCAGCCTTCCGCTGGTCTCTGTAGGAGATTTTGTGAACGAGGGGCAAATGATTGCCCGTGCGGGAAACAGCGCTTCCACACACGTCCATGCCTCTGTTCCCGGCGTTGTTTCAGGGATTATCGACGCACAGCTACCAAATGGGCATGTATTCCGCGGGCTTCATATCAAAACAGGAGGCAGTTTCGGCATACTGGGTAAACAGCGCAATCCTTATCTGTGGAAGCAAAGCGATCAGACTGGGCTGATTCACTTCTTCGATCTTGCCGGTTTAGTGAATACCGCAGGAAAAACCATGTCGCTTGCAGAAAATATCAGAGCGGCGGTAAAACAAGGCGTTACAACGCTGACCGTTATGCTCTACGATAAAGACCCAACCTGTATACTGGACTCTTTTTTAGCCCACCGATTTATCCGCGAAGTCGCAGAAGGTATCGGTATTATCGCTCATGCGATGGGCGTTGCGAAAATCATTATTGAAACAGGTATGGGAAAAAAAGATCGTGTGCTTTTTGATACGATTGGATCCGTTATTTCCGACCGTGATCTTGCGCATTTTACCGTTCCACAAACCTATCCGGTGGAAAATGCCTCTCTGCGGTCGGCAAAAAAAAATGCCGTCGTGATCGACGCTTCGACTGCGTTGTCGGTCTATGAATCCGTGCGGTACAATCAACCGATGTTGACAACATATCTACTCCTTACCGGCAAGGCAGTAGGACACGCCAAGGTTATTAAAGTACGCATCGGTACCCCAATCGGACGCCTTATAGAAGAATGCGGAGGCTTTAAAAACAAAAATACGCATATCATTCTAAACGGCTTATTGCGTGGAACACTGGTGGACAGTTTGGATTTACCTGCCGGTAAGGGGATTAAATCGATTCACGTGGTCGGGAGTGATATCGACATTCAACAACAGCTGAAAGAATGCGACCATTGCGGGCAATGTCTGCGGAGCTGCCCCGCGTATATCGATCCCATCAATACGGTGCGGCATATTCAAAGAGGTCAGTACACTACAGAAACGCTGCGGTCTATTGCTTTATGCAGTGGGTGCGCTTGTTGTTCGGCTGTGTGTCCAGTACGCATTCCGTTAAGCGCGATTATCAAATCGGCAGCGGAGCAGGGAGGCGGTTATGTCTCATAACAATAACGCTGCGGCGCTGTTCCCGGCGCCCTATATCTATACCGGCATGAATGCCCTGCATACTGCAATTCTTGTGTTGAGCTTGCTATCGCTTCAGATGATCGTTATGGGGCTTCTGCACGATTTTGCTAGTATCGCTATGATTATATCCGCCGGCGCAGCAGCAACGCTTGCGTCTTTCCTTATCGGTTATCTGCAAGGGAGAGGAACCTTTGACATCCATGCGCTCGTAACCGGATTATTGATAGGTTTTTTTCTGCCGGTTACTGGCGGATTTGTTTTCGGCTTTTTGATTGCGTTTACGAGTTATTTTTTCAGCTGGGGCGTCTTCGGCGGAAAAGGTTCCTCGTGGATAAACCCTGTCATGCTTGCTGCCTGCATCGCTGCGGTATGTAAACCGGAGTGTTTTGTACAACCGGTCGCGCTTGATAGGATTGCTTCCGGCGGCAGCGTGTTTGCAGCGTTGGAGGGTTCCGGTCTACTGCAAACACCGGCAGATCACTATATAACTTCAATGTTTAACTCGACATTTTTACACGGAGTTGACGTAACGCTGCCGGAAGGATATATCGGGCTTTTTCTTTACTATCCGTCAGTCGTACCGGCTTTTCGTTATAACCTCTTAACGCTTTGCTCCTCTATAGTATTGCTGTCAGCAAAAACGATTCATAAAACCCTTCCGTTTACCTTTTTAATCGTTTACGGGCTGCTGGTCTATCTGTTTCCATCCGCAGGGCAGTCAATCGCGTATGGGAAAGGCGATATTATATCAGCACTATTGACGAGCGGGGCGCTTTTCTCGGCCTTTTTTGTAATGAACGACA
>CAUVHB010000100.1:0-5722 GCA_963551335.1 uncultured Treponema sp. | reverse complement strand
AAAGAAGTTGATAAACTATTGCATGAACAGCAGCGCACCTACGAAAAAACGCGGAAGGATTTTATTTTACAGTTCTTTCAAACTTATCAAAATAGTGCACTGCCTCAGATTGCACAAATAGCCCAATCGATTGAACCGATCACAGACTTTATCAAAAAAGTGCGGCAGGAAAAGCAAACCCTTGAACAGCAAAAGAGTGATGCTCATTTTTTTAAGAAACTCGCACTCAGCCCTCAGCTATTGTCCTTAAAAGGAAAGCTGAATAGTTTGCAGAAAAAAATGAACGAACAAATTATTGCGGCAGGAGAAGAATGTCTAACGGATGATGTTGTAAAAGAAGTACGCGGTGCGTCATTTCCGGAAGAACTCGAAACAGCGTATACTGCCCTACAAGCGATCGTGTCCAAACAAGATGAAATGGAAGACAGAAAGGAAACGCTGAATACCGAGCAAAATAAACTTGCAGAAGCGTTAGCGGAATGCGGCGTTACCGATACTCCCCAGAAGCGGATCTCTATGCTCACAGACATCATAAAAGATACGGATACAAAAATTGAAGAAGCTGAAAGACGGCAAGGCTCGCAGTATAGCGATATCTTTTATACCCCAACCGGCAGTAGCACCGAGGTGCCTTGTACCGATATACCGGAGCCGTTTAAGCCGTATTTAGATTCTATTGCGGAGTATCGTGCAAAGCTTGAAAAAAATGCGCGCAATATCGAATATATCGAAAATGAAATTGCACACGCTGACGAGACCCGCAAAATAGAAGCGATGGAAAAAGCTATTGCCGGCTATAAAGACAGCATCGCGCAATACGAAAAGCTTATCGAAACAGCTGAGCGGGGTATTGCGCGTGCGGAAGAAATAAAGCTTGGGCTCGAAGAAAGAAATAACGAACTGAAAGCTCAGGGTTCCGTAGACTGAGAAGAAATGCGGCTAATAGCTCCAAATGCCCATTTTTTCGGTTTAAAGAATCCGTGAACATATACTGCGCCGAAGCCATGTTCATACAGATGGATTTTTCGGATTTGTTTTGTAATGTTCCACTTTTTAATATACATACCATAGGATTCCAAAAAATTGAGCGGCTGCACCTTAGTAAAACCACATTTGGCGTCATACGCAGCCGTTGCAATCTCAACGTAGACACTGTAGGGGGCTTCAAGCTCCATTTCAAGCGGGTTTTGAGTTTTCGTAAAACAAGCTCCAACCTGTACGCTCACGATAGTATCGATTGGCAAGAGCTGCTCAATAGGATATCCGCCATAAGTAAATGATACTCGTGCGCTGCGTAGACTTGTCCCCGAGATTTCAAGCCGCTTGTTATTCGGCGCAAGATAGCGGTACATACAATCGATCAGTTCAAACAGGTTAATACCGGTATCAGCCGCAGCTCCGAGTATCTGCTGTACATCATCATCATTTGTATGGTAGACGATATTTTCTTGCATCGGTAGCGCCGAAACGATTTCTTCAATAGCAGGATACGCTTCATCAGCGCTCATCCCTACTACATAAAGAGATGAAAAAATAAAAAAAGATAAAACGAGTAAAAGTTTTTTATGCATTATGATACAATCCTTTTCGATGTCGGCATCCAGTTATAAAAGCGTCCATTCGATTTTTTTTGTTTCGCGCTGCTCGAAAGCTTCGGTAAGCAGTGGCATAATATCGATACGCGCAAAGATGTCTTGCGCATCCTGCAGCCGCGTATGTAGCACTGGATGCTTGGGCGAAAACAATACGCAGCAATCTTCATAGGGCAATATGGAAGTTTGATATGTGCCGATATCGACCGCATATCGTATGATGTCTTCTTTGTCCATACCGATTAGCGGACGCAGAATCGGCAGCGTTGCACAGCTGTCGGTAACGGTCAAGTTTTCGATTGTTTGACTTGCGACCTGCGCAAGGCTTTCTCCGGTAACCAAGCACTGGGCATTGATTTTACGAGCAAGCATCTCTGCGGTGTGCATCATACACATACGGAGTATAAGCGTCAGATACGGTTCCGGTACCGTCCGTTTGAGGTGCTGCTGCACCTTGGTAAACGACACGACAGTCAAATATCCGCCAAGTCCGTAGCGGGCTAAAATGCTCGCCAAGGTTTCAACCTTTTGCTGGGCTTCCGGCGACGTATACGGATGGGAATGAAAATACACGTAGTCAACTTTCATACCGCGAAAGAGCATTTTGTACCCTGCAACGGGAGAGTCGATTCCTCCCGATAGCAGCAGCAATGCTCGCCCCGAACAGCCACAGGGCAGCCCTCTCCTACCGGTATGCTCAACGCCGTAAATAAACGCTTGTTTTTCGCGTACCTCAATACTGATAACCGCATCGGGGTGATGCACATCGACGGTTAAAATCCCCGCCGTATGAATCGCTCCGCCTACCTCACGGGCAATGTCATAGGATGTAAGGGGAAATTGCTTGTCGGCGCGGCGGGCTTCAATTTTGAAGGTACGCGCCCCTTGCGCCTGCAATGCCTGCGCTTCGGCAACAGCCGTTGCCGAAATAGCTTCAAGTGTTTTTTCCGCCGGCTTTGCCTGCGCCCAGCTCGTAATGCCAAAAAGATGATTGAGCGCCGCTTCTATCCGCGGCTGCAAGGCTTCTTCAGCCCGAACATACATCCGTCCGGCGCGTACCTGTACGTTCGGCGCCGCTCCGTCAAAATAGCTTTTGAAGTTCTGCGCAAGCCGCCGTTCAAAATCTTTCAGATTTCCTTTTTTAAGATTGATCTCTCCGATTTTCGCCAAATAAAAAAGTTCCGCCATATGAATGTCGCTAACCCTCCTGCCGTTCCATTGCTCTACTCTTTCATCGCTAAATTGTACCCGCGATGGCGGTGCCGAACGTAATCGCATGGTCAAGGAATACCTCATCAAAGTAAATGCTCCGTTCTTGCGTAAGCGCCGTATGCAGGTGCGCGGTAACAGCATCATGCAACCGGTACGTTTTTAAAAACGTTGTACCCTCTACAAGGATACAAACCGGACGCGCAGGATTTTTTCCCTTGCCTGTTTTAATGACTGCCGCCGCAATATTTCCCGCCGCAAGCCGTGCAGTGCGCATAATGAGCGCGTCCAATAGCCGGTAGAGAATCTCGCGGTCTTCTTCCGTACCGCCGGTTAACAATAGTCCAAGCGCGGTTTGCTCGGAATACGGCGCCTGCAAAAAGCTGTTCACCTCCATGAGCGGCAGGTCGGCAATGGAAGCAAAAGCTTTTTTAACGCCGGCGGACAAAAGATTATCCGCCGCGGCTGCCCGTATTACCACCGAAGCAAGCGATCCGAGATAGGCGCCCGAACACATCTTTTCAAACCAATACATTTGCGGCTGACCAGTCTTTTTTGTAAACGCTTCGTCAAAATCGCTGCGCGGCTGTTTGTTTGATTTGCCCGATTCACAGACGACAATCTGCGCGGGTAAGATTACGGTCCCCGCGCTGTTAGAGGCAATTTTAGGAATGTTCTGATATTCAATGTATGCGGCGTTCATGCCGGTTCCGAGGATAAATCCCACATAAGAGTCGTATTTTTTTCCGCCGACGGCAGTTGATGCCCCAGCAAGGAGCGCCGCGACCGTATCATTTAACAGTACAATACGTTTTAGTTTATTCCAGCCGCGCCGCATCAGCGCTTCCTCCAAATTTTGCCCAACTAATGAGCCAATCACTTCGGGCGCTTTAATTTCCTTAGAAAATTGTAGCACTTCGCCGTCGCCTGCAGGGGTAATTTTCATCGCATACGAAAAACAAAAAGCGATGGAATCCGCTGCATCCTTCAAATGATCTAAATAAGAAGCGATGGTTTCAAAAAACTCGGCTTTAGAATATTCCCGATCAGTTGCCGGCATCGGCTTTCGTTCGAGGCGGCTCATGGAGGGCACGCTATTTTCGTCAAAGGTAACCAAACACGAACGAAAATTGGTTCCGCCCGCATCGATAACAATAACGGAGGTATTTTTTGGCGGCTGTTGAGGTGGCATAAGCCACGTAGGGATCATATCCAGAGCCGGTCCCGTACCGACGGGAACACTGGGGTTTCGCTTAAGCCCTTCTTCCATGTCATACAGCAGTGTATCGATAATCGTATTCACCGCAGGTCCTTCCGCATCAAAATTATGTCGACCGAAAAACGCAGCGACAGTATGCCGAATGTTCATCGTAATACCTCCTGATAAATTCATTAACCTGTTCGGACACTTTCGTTTCTGAACAAGTCTATTATGCCATCCAGAAAAGCGAACCGCAAGAGTAATCGCTTTTTTTGCGGATGCCCATCAGTTTCTTTTCTATAATAGCAGAATACTTCTCCCTGCACATTGTGCTCGCATATCGTCAGGCCATACTGAAACCTGTGTTTCACCAATATGCGCTTTTCGCAAGAAAAACATACAGAGCCGCGATTGCCCGATGCCTCCGCCGATGGTTTGGGGCAGCTCTCCGTTTAACAGCTTGGTATGAAAAAAAAGCGCTGCCCGTTCCATGCAGTTACGGGCTGCAAGCTGCTCCCTCATCGTTTTAGGACTTACCCTAATACCCATCGAAGAAAGTTCAAGCACATCATTCAATACGGGATTCCATACCAAGAGGTCTCCGTTTAATCCGTGCCGCCCGCTGCCGGTTTCGGTAATCCAGTCATCATAGTCGGGCGCGCGGCCGTCATGCGGTTCTCCATTTTCGAGCGGGGCGCCGATGCCGATTAAAAAGACAGCGCCATATTGTCGGGCGCACTCTCGTTCCCGTTCCTTTGCAGAAAGATTCGGATACTGTGCATAGAGGTCTTCCGCATGGATAAAGGTGATATGATTCGGTAAAATCGGCTCGATCTGTGCATAATTATCATAAATAAAAAACTCAGTGCATTTAAGGCAATCGTATATTTTTTCCACGATCGCTTTGAGAAAATCGAGTGAGCGGTCAGCCTCCTCCATTGCGAGCTCCCAGTCCCACTGGTCAACATACAGCGAATGGATATTGTCGAGTTCTTCGTCGGCACGGATCGCATTCATATCGGTATAAATACCGAAGCAGGGTTTTAAGCCCATTTCCGCTATTTTCACGCGCTTCCATTTTGCAAGCGAATGGACGATTTCAAGCTCCTGTTCGTTCATATCTTTTACCGGAAAATGCACTGCCCGTTCGATACCGTTTAAATCATCATTTAAGCCCTTGCCTCTGGGGACGAAGAGCGGAGCGGTAACACGGGTTAAGTTTAACCGGGTCGATAAGGTGAGCTGAAAAAAGTTTTTGATACGGACGATTGCCTGTTCTGTTTCTTTACCGGTTAAAACCGGTCGGTAGTGTTCGGGAATATAAAGACGTGGCATAAACTTTCACTTTCCTTGAGGTATATCTGAAAATATCGGGACGCCCATAAGTATCTGATGATAATTCCGCTAATATTATAGAACAGAGCGCTGTAATGAGCAACCATCATGATACTACTAAAAAGCTCAGCTGAGTTTTGAGCGGCGCCTTATCAATAATAGGGTTGGACTGCAAGTGTTTAGAGCGGGTCTGCTGCTATCAGTATGTATTCAAAGCATCAACAACCACGATATTTCAGTGGCTGAAAATAAACCTCCTTTAAAATGCAAGTTGCGCGCTAATTTTGCCTTACACTTCGCACCGACAAATCAAGTATGTATAATTAAACGTACCCCATCTGAAATGTTTTAAGCGGCGCACCGACCATCTTTTCGGTTAAAAAGA
>CAUVHB010000099.1:0-5734 GCA_963551335.1 uncultured Treponema sp. | reverse complement strand
GCTGGTTCCATTACTTATAACTGTATTGTTATCGGTTAAGGAAATTTTTTCTTGTGCAAGATATTTCCCATTCCGGTGAGAAGAATCCACAAATATGGAAAGATAGGCATTCTTTAACAGGGAAGAACGGTTCTGTTGGATAAGTCGTATTGCCGCATTTCTATCAGTCGGCAGGTACAGTCCGCTTTTGTTTAAATCTATCGTGATTTTTGAATCTACTTGAGCGGTTTCCCAGTTTTGTACTGTCTGGGATTCCATGCTTGACGGATAGCCATAACAAAAGAGCGATGCAAATAAAACAAAAACCGTAAGGGAGAGTGAATATTTCATAGATACGTCCTCGTTACAGTATCGGCACTTTTAGGGTGTTCCCTAACTTCAGGACACTATTTACCGACAGATTATTTTTCTGGGCTAACTGTTCAACTGAAACAGAGTATTTCAGCGCAAGCGACCACAGCGTGTCGCCCTGCCGGATGGTATGGGTACCATCAAAATTTCCTGCCTGTGCGCTACTTTTGCCCGAATAGGTTCCGACCGACTTTAATGCAGGGATTAAAATAGTCTTTCCGATTTTTAGCGTTTCCGGTTTAAGACCTTCGTTGTAGTTCAAAATGCTTTGAATGCTGACTCCATAGTGGTTTGCGAGCGCATAGAGCGTGTCGCCCGATTTTATCCGGTATTGATAATACTTTATCAGCAGTTTATCCGATTGGCTCAGTACCGCTTGCGCCGCTTCCGTATAGGCTGACGGGATGCGCAGCTGGTATTTGATGCTCGGCGGCGTGATAAAGTAGCGGAGCGAGGGGTTGAGTTTTCTAATCGCTTCGGATTCAAGACCCAGCTCTTCCGCAAGTAACCGCACGTCGATTGCACGTTTAATTTCGATGGTGGATGTCGGCTGGTGGTCTTCGGTCTTTCCCCAATCGATGTTGAGCTCTTCGCTACGGGAAAGGATTTCTGCAATAGCAAGGAATTTCGGCACATAGTACAAGGTTTCCTTTTTTAGATACCCGTGCTCCGCAAGGTACCAGTAATCCGCCTTGCCGGCTTTTTTGATTGCTGCCCGTATAGTACCCACCCCGCTGTTATAGGCTGCGAGCGCAAGCGGCCAGTCATTAAATTGGCTGTAGTTCCATTTGAGTTTTTTTACCGCAGCGACACTCGCTTTCCATGGATCCCGCCGTTCATCCACCCAATCATCGATATGGATATTAAACCCGCCGACACTATTCCTCATAAACTGCCAAATCCCGACGGCTCCAGATTTTGACGTTGCTACTTCAAAAAAGCCCGATTCGATGACGGGCAAAAACAGCAGTTCGGCGGGCATATTTTCGGCCGCCAGCAGCTCGATAATGAAATCGCGGTACGGAGCGGAACGCTTCATAATAGATGAAAGATAGTTGTAGCCGTCGGTACACATATATTGCTTGCGGAATTTTTCAACTAACGGATGATCGTGAGGAATAAGCGTGTTATGTAAGAATGCGTTGCTTTGAAAGCTGCGGAGCTGCTGCTGACTCGATAATTCCATATCCGAAGCCGGAGGTTGCGATTGGACATTTGCAGAGAGCGGGGAGATACAGAGCGCCCCTGCGATGATCCCTGCGTAGAAGTACCTTATATGCAGTTTTTTATTGGTAAAACGTATATGCATCTTCACAGTTTTTCTCCATAATAGATGCCTGCCCATTCCCAACGGCCGTGGATTGCCGGATCGGCAGGAAAATTGATTTTTCTAAAGTAGAGATACCATGTACGGATATACTGATTCCAACCGGAAGTCCTGAGATACGCTTCGTAAGGGGTTGAGGACGGATCCAGCTCGGAGGCAATACTGATAGCGCTGCCATACATAAAATCCTTTAGATTGGTATCGGGCTGCTGTTGCGTATCGGATAACTCTTGCTTCCACGACATTGCGAAGAAGTTAACCTTTGAGCGGCACCGTTCCAAGGTCACATAGTCGCGCGCACGGATGGCCGTTTTGATAGTCTTGACAAGGTCATCCAGCGTATTGAACGTCCAGCTTTTGCTCGAAGCATTATAGTCAACAATCTTACGCGCATATCCGTAGCTGTCGGGAATGCCCGGAATGATAACATCAAACCGATGTAAATTTAAAAATTGCGTGTAGGCTTGGATTGCAAGCTGCCATTCCCCTTGTTTTTCATACGCCTGTGCGAGCATAAAATATGCTTGTGCAGGATCAAACTGATCATAAAAATCGGCTAAAAGTCGTGAGTAATACACAATCGATTTTCTAGCGGTACCGACAAGCTCTATCAGATTTTTTAAGCAGAGCAAGTGGATTGGCTGCCCGTTCACCACCATATCGGGATAATTTTGTACGATATATTCAAAGTAATACGCAGCGATAGCATCTTCTTGGGCTTCGCGATAGGCTGCAGCAAGCCGTAAAAGAAAGTAGGCATTGTACGGATTGTCCGGTTCTTCGTCAATAACGGATTGCAGGAATACTGCCAGTGATTTTATTTTATGCGCAGCTTGTAGATGAGACGTAATTTTGTCGATAAGGGCGAACCGTATGTGAGCGTCTTGTTCTTTTTCCAATAGCGCAACTAACATTTTCTGCTCTTCGCGGTGCTCCCGTAAGCCAGTATAGAGATAACCGACCCGATCCTGAGCGCAGGAACAGCATAAAACTCCGGTACAAAGTGCGGCGCAGACAAGCAGGTACTTTTTAAACTGTATCACGGGGGCATACTATCACAGCGCTTGCATATTGACAAGACTCCGGTAGATCGCAATTCTTTACAAAAACAGGCTTGCGAAGATATGGAAACCGGCTTATACTAAGCAAATATGCGGTTCTTTGATAGGTTTTTCCGCTGGGTAAAGAGGCCTCAAATATATGCGTTGGTTGGCGGCAACGGTACAGGAAAGAGTTTTAGGGCACGATTAGTCGCGCAAAAATACCGGATTGATTTAATTATCGATGACGGATTGGTGATTAAAGGCGATAAAATACTTGCGGGGCATTCTGCAAAGCGTGAAAAAACTTTTTTGGCAGCGGTAAAAACGGCCGTCTTTGACGATAAACAACATCGGGATGAGGCAGCTAAGGTACTCCATCAATTTAGTCGCAAAAAAGTGCTGATTCTTGGTACATCGGATAAGATGGTGAATAAAATTGCGACACGATTGCAAATTCCGCCGCCGCAAAAAATTATCCGTATTGAAGATATTGCAACGAGGGAAGAAATTGAAACTGCTATCAGAAGCCGCCGTGTCGAAGGCAAACATGTTATTCCTGTTCCCTCCGTCGAAGTGAAACGAAACTATCCGCAGATATTTTATGATAAAATCCGGTTGCTGTTCCGAAACGCCCACGCAGGTTACTTAAAAGAAGAGGAAACCCTCTTTGAAAAATCGGTTGTGCGTCCTGAATTTTCAAAGGTATATCCTGCACAGGTTTCCGACACCGCATTAAAAGAAATGGTGATACAATATGCGGCGCAGTATGACAGTGCGATCCTTATTAAGAAAATTACGGTTCAAACCGAAGATAGCGGTTATAGGGTTATTATGATGGTTGATATGCCGGCAGGACCTGATTTAACGAGCAGAATATTAGCCTTAAAAGATTTTATTATCAAAAATATCGAGCGGTATTCTGGAATATTTATCGAAGACTTTAATATCGTATTGAATCAGACGATCGATGTACAAATGGAGGTCTAGTGTGGCACGAACACTTATCCCTTTATGGCAAAATTGGCAATTTGCAGAAAACTTTACAGAACAGTATATACAACCTGATTGTGATGAAACGCATTTTACTCAAGTACAGCTCCCTCATACGGTAAAAGAGGTGCCGTATCACTATTTTGATGAGAAAATATATCAATTTTCTTCTTGTTATCGAAAAAAATTTTCTGTCTCCTCTCAATTGCAGGGAATGCGCCTTTTTGTCGACTTTGATGGAGTGATGTGTTACGCAAAAGTCTTTGTGAATGGACACTGCGTCGGCGAGCATACAGGCGGATATGTTCCGTTTTCCGTAGAAATTACTCAACAAGTTGAGTATGGCGATGAAGAACGGAACGTGCTGGCGGTATATGTCGATTCGACGGAACGAGCTGACATTCCTCCGTTTGGCGGTGCGGTGGACTATCTTTGCTACGGTGGTATTTACCGCGATGTTACCTTACGTGCGGTACCCCAGTGTCATATTGAATCGATGTATGCGCATCCGCTGTCCGTTTTGAGCGCAGAAAAAAGTCTCGCGGTTGATGTTGTGATTGCGCACGGCGAACGGACGGATAAATCCATCGATATTTCGGTCGCACTCTTCGATTCCAGAAATCGAAAACGGGCGGAGCTGAGCCGGATCCTTACCGTATCGGATACCACTCTTTCTCTTTCGATGATACTGGATGAATTGACGGGATTAAAACTGTGGACACTTGAAAAACCGGAGTTGTATCGCGTCGAAGTTTCGTTACTCGAAGACGGGTTTGTCTCCGACTCCGTATCGAGCCGTATCGGTTTCCGCACGGTCGAGTTTACGCCAGAAGGTTTTTTCTTAAACGGCAAGCCGCTGAAGCTCCGCGGTTTAAATCGCCATCAATCTTTTCCCTACGTTGGCTATGCAATGCCGGAGCGGGTTCAGCGGAAGGATGCTGATATCCTGAAATACGAGCTCGGCGTCACTATTGTGCGTACTTCGCATTACCCGCAGTCGCCGTATTTTTTAGATCGCTGTGATGAGATCGGTCTACTGGTATTTGAAGAGATGCCCGGTTGGCAGCATATTGGCAATTCAGCATGGCAGGATATCAGCTGCGAAAGTCTTAAAAAGATGATTATTAGAGACCGAAATCATCCTTCTATTATATTGTGGGGCGTACGCATCAATGAATCGCCTGATTGCGCCGCTTTTTATCAGCGTACCAATGCGATTGCGCATGAACTTGACCCATATCGGCAGACCGGCGGCGTTCGTTGCATTGAAAACAGCGAATTTTTTGAAGATGTATATACGATGAACGATTTTATCTACGGTTCGCACGGCTTGCCTGCCGGCAATGCAGCGGGTACTGCGCGGGCGCTTCGCTCTCAGTGTGAGGTTACAGGACTGTCCGAGTTGGTGCCGTATCTGGTAACCGAATTTGGCGGTCACATCTATCCTGCAAAGCGTTTTGATCAGGAAGAGCGCTTGGTTGAGCATGCAAAGCTTCACCTTGCGGTACAGAATGCCGCCGCCCTCGATCCACACAAATGCGGCGCAATCGGCTGGTGTGCGTTTGATTATAATACCCATGCGAATTTTGGTTCAGGCGACCGTATTTGCTACCACGGCGTGATGGATATGTTCCGCATTCCTAAGTTCGCTGCGGGCGTGTATGCAAGCCAGTTGGCTGCGGAAGTACGGCCGGTGTTGGAACCGTTAACCCGCTATACCGTCGGCGACCGTGCAGTCGGCGGAATTGCGCCGCTTATTATCTGTACGAATTGTACGGCAGTCCGGCTGACCATCGGTACAAAAGATGTAGGGCTGTTCTATCCCGCAGTTGACCGCTATCCCGGACTTGCGCATCCGCCGGTTATTATCGAAAACCTGCCAAGCGTGTGGGGCGGCGGGTGGGACGATGCCGTATTTACCGGCTACTATAACGGCAAAGAATGCATTACCCGCCGGTTTGCCGCAAATCCCGTTGCAACACAGTTGACGCTTACCGCCGATGAGACCAAATTGCGAGCGGAC
>CAUVHB010000098.1:0-5848 GCA_963551335.1 uncultured Treponema sp. | reverse complement strand
TACGGATGATGTGTACATTGATAAAAAGTTTTTATTGTTTACGCAGGCAAGTTGATTTTCGGATGATGTAAAAAGACTCCTTTCCGACTGGCAATTTACGCTTCTTTATACAAAAGGAACCATTACCGAAGAAAATCCTCAAGAAAAAGAAAATAAAAACGCTGAAAAAAACGACACAGCCGATAAGGCTCAAGTTCCCACCGCACAAAAACTTTCTGGTGAATTAGTAGAAAAGACCTATCAAAAGTTCTATACTTTTACCGACGAAGTGTATAAGACCTATCGCGACAGTCAGTCGCTTAGCGCCGAAAAAATAATTGCCAATATGAAGGCATTGTGTACTTTTGTGCAAGAGAATCGGCAGGCAATACTGATTTTGCAATCGATTATGCCGTATAACGTAGATAATTTTCTTGTTACCCATTCGCTCCGTTCCGTCATTTTTGCTATTGTAGTCGGTATGGAACTCAAAATGCAGGAACATCAGCTGGTTGAATTGGCGACCGCCGCCTTAATGCATGAAATAGGGCTTATTCATATTAAAGAGGATATTTACGCTAGAGCGGGGGAGTTGTCGGATGAGGAAAAAAAGTACCTCTATGTACATCCGGTACTCTCCTGTAAAATATTGAAGAAATCAAAATTTCCGCTGCCGGTTTGTCTCGGTACACTGGATCATCACGAACGGGAAAACGGTACGGGATATCCTCAAAAACTTACCGGTGAAAAAATTTCGCTTTATGGAAAGATACTTGCAGTAGTCTGTTCTTATGAATTGATAATCGGCGAACGTAAATATAAGAAAGCTGAAGATCCTTCGACAGGATTATTGAATATCTTGAGGCAAGAGCCTTCGCAATATGATGAAGAGGTGCTGAAAGCTCTTTTGAATGCGCTGTCGTTTTTCCCTATTGGCAGTTTTGTGTATCTTTCAAATAGCGCTATTGGGCAAGTAATCGACAACAATTCGGAGGATCCTCGGTTTCCGGTTGTACGTGTTATTGACAGGTCTGCAAAAACAACTTTTTCGGGAGCTATCCGTACTGCAATGGACGGCATCCGCATCATGCGTCCGGCACGTAAAGAGGAATGGTTTGCCGCTCTCAGCAAAGGAAAAAAGAAGGCGTAGCTTCGGCAGCTATCAGGGGCTATACATCTTCCGTATTGTAAATTAACGAAACGCCGCAGATGCGCTGCACACTACCGTAAGCGCACAATCGTCTTACCGGTACCGCCGTGTTCGGGGCGGGCAAAGAAAAATTCCGCGACATACGGAGCCGCGGCTAGTTTTTCTTGAACCATTGTTTGCAGTACTCCGTTTCCTTTTCCGTGTACAATAGAAAATTCCTGCATATTATGCATCACGGCAAGATCGAGCTGATTTTGCAGATGCTTTTCGGCTTCGTCAAGCCGCATTCCCAAAAGGCGCAGTTCAAACTCTGGGCGGCTTTCTTGATGCAGCTCCGCTTCTACCACAACCTGCGGCGCACGCAACGGCGCGGCGGATGGAGTGAGCGGTTCAAGTTTATCGGCGGGAAAGGTCATCTTAACGGTATCGACCGCCACCAGCCAGTTCTTTTTTTCTTTTCGGATAATGACGCCGCGCCGATGCAGGTGCGGGATAAACACCTCCATACTTTCTGCAAGCGTTTCGTTTATTGGAGCGCCGGCTGCAGGAACACCGTTTGCAGACATACCATTTGACGATTTTCCCTGCTCCTGTTCCTGATTTCGGATCGCCTGTTGCGCGGCAGAAAGTTCATCCTGTTCATTACGGATATCCGTTTGCTCCTCCGCGAGCATTTTCCCAAAATCCGCAAAAAACTGTTTGAGCTTACTCGTTTTTTCGTGCGTCAGCTCTCCTTCTTGAATTTCTCGCACGAGGTTTTCTATCTCGTTGCGCTTTTGCTCGAATAAATCGTTCAAACGTTTATAGCCCTGCGAGCGGAGCAATAGTTCCTTTTGGCGGAGCTTGAGGGCATTTAAGTCGAAGCGCCGCTGTTTTTCCTTCAATGCTTTTTCCGCTTTTTCCTTTTCCCGCTCAAAAACCGCAAGCTGCGTGTGTTTTTCCATCAACCCTTTGATAAGGGCGGCGGCATCGGCGGAACTGTCCGCCATGTAGGCGCGGGCGGCGCGGATAACTGCCGGGCTTAATCCGTTTTTTTCCGCAATATCGACCGCGCGGCTTTCTCCCGGTATACCCATCAGTATCCGGTAGGAAGGGCGTAGCGTTGCCTCGTCAAAGGATACGGAGGCATTCACGCAGCCGCTTTTCCGGTACGCATAGTTTTTTAACACACCGTGATGGCTCGTTACCAAAACGCGCGAACGGCGGGCAACAAGCTCATCTAAAATCGCCATGGCAAGCGCGCCGCCCTCTTGAGGGTCGGTGCCGCTGCCGAGTTCATCGAGGAGGATGAGGCTTTCCTCGTCCGCCGCTTCCAAGAGTTCCCCGACGGTGCGCATATAGGCGGAAAAAGTAGAAAGCGAGCGGTCGAGCGATTGCTCATCTCCGATTGCGCAGCCCACATAGCGGAACACCGGCAGCCGCGTTTCCTCCCCTGCGAGTACCGGCCAGCCGGTTTGGTTTAATAGAACAAAGAGGGCGGCAGTTTTTAAGCTGACCGTTTTACCGCCGGTGTTTGGCCCGGTGATAATCAGTATCCGCTCATCGGCCGTCAGTGTAAGGTCGATGGGAACCGCCGCCGCACCGAGGAGGGGATGCCGTGCCGCCTGTAAATAAAAGTATTGGGCGTTCCCCGTATCGGGTACAAATACACCGTTTTCTGTATATGCCCAGCGGGCAGCGGCGGCGGCGCAGTCGAGTTCCAACACAAGCGCGTATGCCTGCTCAAGTGCATGGGCTTCTTCTGCGAGCTTTGCGCTGATGCTCACGAGGAGGCGATGCAGCTCCTGCTCATACTCCGCCTGCGCCCGCATGAGTTCGTTATTGCGTAGCACAATACCTTCAGGTTCAAGGTAAAAACTTTGCCCCGACTGGGAATATTCGTGGATGATGCCCTTAATCCGCCCCTTAAAGTTGGAACGCACGGCAATCACCTGTCTACCGTTGCGTAGTACGGGCGCAGGCGTTTGCAGCATTCCCTTGGTGGACTCATCGGTGCAGTAGCTCCGCATTGTTTTTTCTATATCGGCTTCGATACGCTGCATCTTTTTTTGAATCGCCGTCAGCGAAGGGATGTCCCGCAGCGCACCGTTTTTATCGATAAACGAAAACACCGCCTGCGCAGTTTGCGGGAGCGGCGGCATCGATTCGATGAGGACACACGCGGCGCTTTCCGCTCGTTTTTGCTTTACGCTCCACGCCTTGAGTTCATCAACCTGTAACGCCAAAAGCCCCGCCGCATAAAGTTCTTCTATGGTAAGGCAGACGCCGGCGGTATGCAGCTGTTTTAACACACCCTCGAGCGGCGGGAGAGTTTTAATCGGAAGCGGCTCATCAACTTGCAAAAAGGAAAGAATATCTCGTCCAAGTTCCTTTGCTACGGCAATAGCCGCCGCATCGTGCAACGGTCGTTTTTGCAGACAGCGTTCCCGCGCTTCCTGCGATTTGCAATAGCCTGCGATAAGCTCCGCGATGCGGAAAAATTCTAAAACTTCTAAGGTATGCGGTGTCATTACGTTTCTTACTCTCTACAGTGATAGACAGTACGCAGTCTATCAGTTTTTACCATTTATCGATAGTGGTTTCAGATAGGTTTAAGTTGCAGGGCAATTCCGTAAAACCTTTCATTTTTTTATTTTTTCTTCTTAAGTGTTTTGCAATAACTCCGATATATGTAATAAGCACAGTGAAAAGGTTGTGCGCCTGACATTGTGTTACGTTCTTCTGTGTCGGATAGCAGAGGATCTGGAAAATAATTATTGACATATCGGCAGGGATGCCGTGACGGACACCGCAAGGTAATAACTCGTCAAAAATCGCCGAAGGAGTAGCAATATGATCATTAATCACAACATGAGCGCTATGTTTGCACAGAGAACACTTGGACAAACCAATGTTTCTACTCAGAAAAACATAGAAAAACTTTCATCCGGTTTACGCATCAATCGTGCAGGGGATGACGCTTCCGGCTTAGCAGTTTCCGAAAAAATGCGCAGCCAAATCCGCGGCTTGAACAGAGCAAGCGCCAACGCTCAAGACGGCATTTCTTTTATTCAAGTTGCAGAAGCCTATCTGCAGGAAACAACTGATGTTATGCAGCGCATCCGTGAATTAAGCGTTCAGTCTTCAAACGGTATTTACAGTGCCGAAGACCGCTTGTACATCCAGGTTGAAGTATCTCAGCTTGTTGCTGAAGTTGACCGGATCGCAAGTCACGCACAGTTCAACGGTATGAATATGCTTACCGGTCGTTTCGCTCGTGAAACAGGAGAGAACACTGTTACCGCTTCTATGTGGTTCCATATCGGAGCAAACATGGATCAGCGCGTACGTGCCTATGTCGGTACTATGACCGCTAAAGCGCTCGGTGTTCGCGATGTTGGTGACGAATCGATTCTTACTATCGATACGCCTGAAACAGCAAACCGTGCAATCGGTACCATTGATGAAGCCATCAAGAAGATCAACAAGCAGCGGGCTGATCTCGGTGCATACCAGAACAGACTTGAAATGAGTGTTGTCGGTATCAACATTGCAGCGGAAAATCTCCAAGCCTCGGAATCACGCATACGTGATGTCGATATGGCTAAGGAGATGGTAGAATTCACCAGAAACCAGATCCTGACGCAGTCCGGTACGGCAATGCTTGCGCAAGCAAACCAGCAGACACAAAGCGTAATGTCTCTGTTGCGCTAAGCATTAGAGAGTGACGGAAAAGGTTGCCTCCTACTAGGAAGCAACCTTTTTTTTCTTATAATGGTTCCGTTACCGCTATGCGCCAGCTTACCGAACTTAATATTTATATTTTAAAGCAAGAATTTCCCGGGCTTAGTCTTACCGAAGATCCTGATATTGAACGCTATTTTGAATTCCGTTCTTTAAACAGGCAAGCGGAGGCGCTGCATCTTTATAATACAAAACTTGTACGCCGATATCCTGATAATAAGATGCGGGTACAGTTGATGACCTATTACCGAAAGCACGATTATCGATTTCATATTTTGCTGACTGATTCGCTTGTGCAGCTTGCTGACAGAACAATTGCTCAAGTAAAAAGAGTGATCATTTTTTTTGCAGATACTATTGCTCCGTTAAAACGTGCTGAGGTCTATACGATTATTAAAGTATGTGAAAAAGTTATCAATGCTATTTCTCCGAATCGATTTGCTGCAATCAGCTTTACCGAAAAATATACGCGGTATGCCGAAAAGCTTAAATACCATGCTACCGATATGAGGCAAGCTGCCGATATTATCCGCATGTATATTACCGATACGATTTCTTCCGTACGGGAATATCGTGAAGAACAAGATCGGAAAAATGCTCAGGAAAAAAAACGGAGAGCGCTTTATAAGGAAAAGGCTTCCGTTGTTGATTTTTCAAAAATTGTTTTTACAAAAGAACAGGTCGCCGCAATTACTATTCCGTCATCCATTATTCGTATTGAAGATAAAGTACTTGCTTATACTATGAAATATTGGGACCGCTATGCCGACGGCGCGTTTGAAAATATTCTACTCTTGTACAGCAGGAAGTATGGTACCAATCATTACGCGATTTTCCATGCGGTAAAAGTAGGCAGGGTGCGTAATTGGAAAGATGAAGAATTGCTTCATGCAGTACTCTCGAATGTCGCTCAAGGGTATTATTACAGCATCTCAGGCGATCTATACTTACAGCGTGCATGGAAGCAGTTAAAGCTCAATCTGGCTCCTGCCACTC
>CAUVHB010000097.1:0-5859 GCA_963551335.1 uncultured Treponema sp. | reverse complement strand
CTATGACGACAAAAAAATCACAAATTGCATGGCTTTTATTCGCAGCGCTGTTTGTTGCAGCGATGGTATTTTTCGTAACGGATTCTCTGACGGTTACTGCAATCGCCGGAACATTTACCGGAGTGCTGGGGACATTTCTCGGTATCGACATCTTAACGATGCTGCATAAAACAAAAGAGCTTCCGGCAGGACGGTATAAAAATATGAACCGGCACCGTTACATTATTGCCCTTATTATTTTTGCTTTGCTGCTTATCGAAGCGTTTATCATTTCAAGCATCTTTGAACGGGATATGAACTCGCTTTATTTATCCTTTGGCGTCGGTTTTATCATCGTTATCGGCGGGCTTGTCTCGGGCGTTGAAGCAAATAAAATCGTAACCGGCGAACAGCCGCCTGAGCTCAATGAAACGGGTGAACTATCCGGAGATGAGGCATGACAACCCTTTATATTCTTTTAGCGTTGTTAGGCGTTATCTCAGTGCTTGTACTCTTGCTTAGTATCATAGTCAAAAAATTGAAAAAGGCAAACGCAGAAGTACAGCGATTAAGCGGCGCTTTTGAAGCGGTACGCAAAAGAGCAGAACGCTTACAAGAAGCACAAAGCAAGAACAAAAAAATTACGGAGGAATCGAATGAAAAAAGGCAGGCGCTTTCCGCTACTGCTGACGCTTCTCTTGTTACTCGTGCAAATAGTCTTTTTTCAGACCGGATGCACAACAGCAAAAGCGCCGACTAATGCGGACATTGATGCGGTATTACAAAACATTGCGCCTATAAAACCGCCTACTCCACAAATGGAGCCGGTCACGTTTGAGGAGAAAGACGGTGGCCTCTGGCTTTCGTATGAGGCATACCGCGCACTTGAACGCAATATTATTGCAATGAGAGAATATACTGCACACCTTGAAGTCATTATTGCATTTTGGGAGAAAAAAGAGAAATGAGTGGAACGGTTATTATATCCCTGATTGGCACTCTTGTCGGAATGCTTATAACCGTTGGCGGCGTATTTATTGCAGTCGGCAGCTTAAAGCAAAAGATACACGACAGCATCGAGACAAACAAAGCGCAAGAAGAACATATCAAAACGCTTTCTTCAAAAGATGAATTAGCGAAAGCAATGAAGCGTTCCGATGAATTACTGGAGCTGATGCAAAAGCGGGTTGATGAAGACCGTTTATCAGGTGAGAGAAGGTACACGGAATTGTATGGCTTACTGAATGTACACAGTGAACGTATCGGCAAACTTGAAGTGTCGCAGGAGCAAATATTCAAGCTGCTGGATAATCTAAGCGCATCGATAAACAACGGCTTTAAAGATATGAAAGATGACATTCGGGAATTGCGCAAGGAAATTAAAAAGGACTAGAAGCGGTATGGCAAAAGATGAAAGACGCGCTGAGGCTGAGCGGCTTTATGTAAAGGAAGGAAAATCCTGCGCTCAAATTGCCGCCGAACTTGCAGTAAGTGAAGGCACTATATACCGCTGGAAAGCAGACGCTGCAGCCTTAGGGGAAACGAGCGATTGGGACACTGCGCGGAGGGTGTATAACATGAGTCCGCGCGAATTAGTCGCAATGTATGCAGAAGCCTTAAAGCAGTGGGTAGTAAAAATAAAACAAAGTCCCGATCTTCTTTCCGATGGAAAAATAGCTGATGCGATTGCGAAGCATGTGAGCGTTTTACAAAAGCTCGATAACCGCAGCCAGTATATGGGTGTCGCGCTTGACCTGATTAAAATTGCCGACCGGTGGCTCTATGAAAATGAACCTGCCTTAAAAACACAAATGGAGCCGCATTGGGAAAGTATCTATCAAGCACTTTCGGAGTATAGCACGAAAAAAGGCTTATTATAAAAGGACTATCAAACGTGAAAGAAATTAGAACAGCGCGGGAACTTGAAAAAGAATGGAATAAGCTCAAAGAAGAAATCTTATCCCGTCCGCTGTTTCTTGATAATAGTGAAAAAGCAAAAGAGGAGCGGAAACGCAAGTGTGCTGATTCGGTATGGGAATTTGCCCGTACCTACTTCCCCGAATACGTTGCAAGTGAAGGGGCAAAATTTCATAAAGAATGGGAAAAAATCCGGCTTACCGAAAAAGAGCCGATTTTATTACAAGCATTCCGCGGCTGTGGAAAGTCTACGTTTTTTACACTGCTTGATCCGATACACGAAATCGCTTACGGCAGACGGAAGTTTATGCTTTTTTCCAGCTATACGGAAGAAAAGTCAGAACGCTTTACCGGCCGCATCTTATTGGAATTGATGTACAATCAGCGACTTAAAAATGATTTCGGCGAATTTATTCCGGAAGGAAAACGCCCAGCAATGGGAGACTTTTCGGTCAATATCCCCGGTAAAAAAGGGAGTACTATCGGCGTGGTTGCCGTTTCAATCGGACAAGACCCGCGCGGGTTCGTACACGGAGCCGCCCGCCCCGATTATGTCAGACTCGATGATATTCAAAACAGAAAGCGTGCAAAATCACGGAAGTTTGTAAAAGAATCCGTTGAATGGATTATGCAGGATTTAATCCCTGCCCTCGCTGCAAATTATTCATGTATCATTGTTGCAACCCCGCTTAACACACAATGTGTAGCTGCAACGTTAGAGAAAGGCAGCGATGAAATAGAGGCGGTCAAAACGTATAAATTCCCTGCCGAAATGAGAGGAAAACCGGCATGGCCTGATTTCTTTCCTCTCGACCGGTTAAAGCGGCTCAAGCGCACCATTGGCTCTCTTGCATACGGGCAAGAGTTTTTATTAATTCCGATTGCCCTTGATGAGCGCATTTTTAAGGAAGAGCATATCCGCGGCTACCAACCGGAAGAACTTACCGCGGTACGCTTTGCCTACGTTTTTTCATGGACTGACCCAAGTGTTAAACAGGAAGAAAAACACTGTTTTAAAGCAACTGTTTGTGCCGGTATTACGAATGAAGGGGTCATCTATATTTTAAAAGCGCGTATCCGCAAAGAAAGTATTCAGCGGATGGTAGACGGCATGTATATGATTTATCAAACGTGGAATCCGTCGTATATGTTTTTTGAAGATAACGGCGGGCAAGCGATGCTTGCAACCGTGCTTGATATGAAGGCGGAGCAGGAAGGCTATTACATTCCGTATCGTCCGGAAACGGCAACTATCAATAAAGATACCCGCATTGAAGCAACGCTTTCTGCACCGATCGAAAACGGTATCATCCGGTTTTATAAACAAGATAAAGATCAAAAAGAATTGATAGACGAGCTGTTGCAATATCCTGACGGGGAATATAAAGACGGCCCTGATGCGCTTGAAGGAGTGGTGAGAAAACTCATTGAAGCGGCAAAAAAGAAAAGAGCAGGAATGCCGTATTCACGGAGCACGCGGGAAAGTAGCGCCGTATTACAGGGGTATGAATGATGGGAAAGTATAAAAAGCAGACAGGTGGCGTACAGCGCTTTGATCGCTGGAGTCCGGACACGAAAGATACGGCAGATAAGCGTATACAGACCGTTGAAGAAACGCTTGAGAAGATGAGCGGCAATCACTTTGCAACCCGCGAGCGGGCGAACGATTTTGTCCGCCTCATGCGCTCTCTTCCTGATCCTGATCCTATTTTGCAGAAAATGGGACGCGGCATTACCGCCTTGCAAGAACTTTTAACAGACTCCCATTTAGAAAGTGTGTGGAGTATTCGCTGTTCTGCAGCAAGCGGCGCGGAATGGTTTTGTGCTGCAGGCGGAGATGGTAACGGTAAAAAAGAGCAAGAAGCAGCAGACCTTTTTGCAGAAGAATTGAGGCAGCTCGATATTCCGCGCGTTATCGAGGAGATGATGGATGCTATTGCGTTCGGCTATTCACCTCTTGAGGTTATCTGGCGCGCTCAAGGCGGACGGTGGGTAATCGGCGACATCGTTGGTAAGCCTCCGCAATGGTTTGAGTTTGACCAAGAAAATAACCTCGTATTCCGTACCGGCGTTATCGGAACAGAACCGCTGCCGAAGAATCGGTTTCTTATTGCCCGCCACCGGCCGAGTTATGCGAACCCGTACGGAGTCAAAGTATTTTCAAAATGCTACTGGCCGGTAACCTTTAAAAAGAACGGGTTCCGCTGGTGGACGGTATTTGTCGAAAAATACGGCGGCGCTTTTTTGTATGGCAAGTATCCGAATAATGCCAGTGACATTTATAAAAATGAACTCTTGACTTCGCTTGAGCGGATGGCATCTGATGCCGTTGCGATTGCACCTGAAGGAGCGGAAATCACGATTGAAAGTCTTGCCAATAAAGGCAGTGTTTCAAACGTCCATGCAGAGTACATTGAAGCGGCAAACAAAGAGATTTCAAAGGCGGTTTTAGGACAAACGCTCACGACTGACATCGGCAGTAAAGGAAGCTATGCTGCAGCGCAGGCGCATAATCTTGTAAGGCAGGATTTAGCAGCTGCCGACCGGAGGAGAATATCCGCCTGCTTTAACCGGCTTGCAGCAGTCTGGACGTATTACAACTACGGCACAGATGTACTGCATCCCGTATTCGAGTTTGTCAAAGATGAGGATTTACAGCAAGAGCGCGCAGAGCGGGATGCCAAGTTATACGCTCTCGGCTGGCGACCTAAAAAGGCGTATATCGAACGTGAATACGATATTCCGCAAGAAGATTTTGAGATACAAAGCGAACCGGCCGCAAGTGAAACGTGTAGTGCTGAGGAAAAAGACAGTACATCATATACCAAAACGTGTCCCTGCGGATGCGGCAAAAGTGAAAAAGACACGTTCTTTCAAAAAGCGGCGTCTCTTTTTGCGGATAAGCACACACGGCGGCAATTAAAAGACTTGCGTCTCATGGATGAGTTCAATGCTGCAATGCAGAAAGAAGGACAACAGGAAATCGATAAAAGTATTGAAAGCTATGTCAATGCACTCGGCACGGTAGACAATTACAAAGACGCTTCAAAGGCGCTTTTATCTGCATACAAAAACCGCTCCCTTGATACGCTTACATCTCTTATCGACAATGTGCGCTTTGCGGCCATCGGTGTTGCAGGAGGCAAAAATAAATGAGCGATAAGATTCCGTATCCTGAAATAGCGCATAAGTTTCTTGAAAAGAAAATAAATGTTCCGACTGATAAATGGGATGAGCTTAAATGGGGGGAACACGCTCACGCTTTTACCGTTGCACATTCTGCTGAAGCGGATATCTTGGATATCATTCACGGCTTACTCAATCAATCGGTACAAGAAGGTATTTCATTTAAAGATTTTCGGGATGGGCTTCTTGAGATGATGAGCGCAACAGGCTGGTACGGAGGGGACGGTCACACAAAAGATGATAAGACGTATATTAACTGGCGCATCGGTATTATCTACGATGTGAATATGCGATGTGCGTATGAAGCAGAGCATTACCGTAATCGGCTTATCGGTTCGGATTTACGCCCTATCTGGATTTATCACCATGACCCCGCCGTTACCAAGCCGAGAGCGGAACACCTTGCTCTTGACGGTAAAGCCTTCCGCTATGATGATGCCTTTTGGGACACGTATAACCCGCCGAACGGCTGGGGCTGCCGCTGTTATGTAACAACGATGAGTGAACACGAAGCGGAAAAAGCTGGTATTGCCATTGAGCATTCAGATGATTCCGGAAACCCGCCTGAGATCAAAGATGTTAATTGGAATACCTTTGATCCGACATGGAAATATAATCCTGCACGGGAAGCGTTAGCGCCGAATTTCAGTAAGTATAAAAACCTTGCAAAAATAAAAGGGGAAGATGGAAAAAGCATCCTTTCTCATATCACGGATGCTTACCGCCAATCGATGGATAATACGCGGCTTACGAAAGGTGAATTTAATATACTTGCAA
>CAUVHB010000096.1:0-5890 GCA_963551335.1 uncultured Treponema sp. | reverse complement strand
AAAACTCGCTACTGTTTATACCACGGACATCCGTGTCCGTTTCCATGCAACTTTCGCGCCAACTTTGCCGACGCGCCCAGCGGCGGCAAAGCCACAAATGCAGGTTAAGCGAGTGTTGAACGGACGCTGCGCGTCCGTTCAACGGGGCGGCGGAACCTCCGCCTGTTGTCCGGCGCATAGCGCCGTCCAACACGCGAATTAAGCTGACGGCGAAGCTCAAAAGCCTATCGGCTTTCTCGCTTCTTGCAGCTTATCCGCCGCCCCGTTAAGAAGATAAACTCCCGCTACCCTCAATTTTCAGCGAGGGCTGTATGCTGCAACAGCTGCATCGTCCGGCGGTTGAACCATGAAAGGGATCCGTCATAGTTTACACTGACAATATAGGAATCCGTCATCAGCGCTTTACGAGAAAGGGCGTAATCCCGTGGGAGCTGCCGAATCGATCGCCGTTTTTTGTCGTAATAACTCAATTGATTTTTCCCGAGGTTTGTCAGCACTGCAGCGCCGTCATCATAGAGGGAGGCTTGCAAATTTTCATCGCCATACGAAAGCGCCGCGGTAAAACTGCTGCGAGTAGGATGCGCCGTATCAATCTTCATAATCATTAAATCGGTTTGAGCCGCTTTCTCCGTTTTTAACCGGAAGCAAGAAAACGTATTCTTTACTGTATGGTTTGCCTGTGCAGAAAATGCAATATCCCCTTCCATATTAAGCGGGATGGTTTCGCCGGTTCTTACATCGATAAGAAGGAGCGGCTGATGCATTACACCGCCTGTACTTTTGGTGATAAGCACATACGTGTCGTCAACCGGTACAGCATCTTGCAGTCCGGCAGCTTGATACGTAAATAATTGCGCGCCGCTTTTACCATCCAGTAAGACCAGCCCGCTAAACGCCCGCACCACCGCAATCGTATCGTTATACACCGAAACAGAATTCAGCCGCTCCCGCGGACGATAGAGAATAGCCGGTGTTTGTCCTTCCTCGGCATAGTACAGCGGCGCATTTTTTTCCGCAGACCAAAATAAAAAGCCATTGCCGTATACGGTACACCGCTCCCCCAGAACGGACTGGATCACAGGTTCCGGTTTATCCGCCGGAGATGCCGCGGCGTAGAGCGTCGAACCGCTTAGCATATAGATTTTAGAATCCTTTATGCATATATCGCTGATTTTAATTGACGCATCGACTGATGCCTCGACATTCAACTCAGTCAGTACAATCGACGCATCGCTGTTTTGCTTTAATCGGTATAACCTGCCGTCATCGGTTCCGATTACAACCGTTGCATCCACGTGTCGAGCTGCCGTTATAACTGCGGGATGCGGAAGACTAAAAGCAGGGGATTTCTTATTCCCCTGCGACACATGCCAAGTTTGGCGCGCCTCTCCTTTTTCAATCCATACCGGTACGCTATCCGTAATTTTCCCAGCAAAGAGCGCCGACCGAGCAGGATAATTTTCCAGTATCTCGCCCGATGCCGCCTTCACCACAATAACATTCCCGTTTTTATACCCGATAATCTGCGTATAGTTTTTAATAAGCTCAGGGCTTTCGAGCCTATCTTCTGTTTCATATTGGGTGAGAATCGCCTTTTTCGCAATATCGGCATACACGAGCCTTCCGGTCTCCCCGTATGTTACAATGCTTTTTTCACTTGGCCCCGTTGCTGCGAGGAGCACGATTCCCGGCGGACGAGGATACACTTTTTTTATATTTCCGTTTATATCAAGCACGGTAATACCTTCCGTCGATGCAGTTCCGATGAAGAGGTACGTCCCTTGAGCCGACCACGACAGAGAAACGATAGAACTCGTAAAGCGTTTCGCATACAGCTGTTTTTTTGTTTGCCAATCCCAAAGAGAGATGGTATGAACACTGAACTCGTCCGTTTCATAGACGGCAATCAGCGCTTTTTTAGGATGCGCCGCGATCCGTTTAATCGGCATCGTAGATACCTGCCACGTTTCGGGCTTCATCGTTCCATACGAAAACCGCGTGATAAAACCATCTTTCCCTGCTGCAAAGAAAGAACGTGTTACGGAAGAATCGGCAATGGCAGAAACCCCTCCTTCAAACCGGTGTGAGATGCGCGAGCGTTCCATGCTGTTTTTTACGGAAGGGTCTTGTCTCCCTACGCCGGTTTTTTGCAGCGTTGCATCGGAACGGCTTTCATCACCAGCGAATTCATCTTCCCCGAATGCATCTCCCTCACTGGAGCGGTGAGCTGCCGGCATATCGGCAGTATTTTTATCGGCAGCGCTATCCTGTACAGCAGGAGATGTTTGCTTTCCGGCATTGGTCGGCGTATCGTTTTTCGATTGCGGCTTATTCGAGCTATCAGCGTTATCGGATGTATCAGGCTGCGATTGTTCATCAGAAGATAATGATTCATTAGGCTCGGCTTGCTCGCTTTCAGAAACGACCGATTCAGCGTTTTCCTGAGATGTTGTGATAGTACCGGTTGTTTGAGCTATAACACTTGCAAAAAAACAGAGACACAAGAGCAAAAGCGAAAATCGTTTACATTGCCGCATCGTGATCATCTCCTTCGGCATGGATATTTTTATAGGAAAGATACGAGCCGAGCCATAAGGCTTGAAACACCTCTTTTTGTTTTTTTGCGTTACGATCCGTCTCCACTGAATGATAGAGCGTGAGCGGTATCCGCATCACAGCGACTTCTTTTTCCCGTAATCCGTGCAGATGAAATTCGATGATATCATCGTGAAGCTTTTCAAAAAGAATTTGAAGCCGCTTTCCTTTGATGTTTTTTCCATTATCAAGCAGGAAAAATTTGAGGGCTTCGACAATCTCCGGGTCTAAGCCTGAATCAAGGACGGCAATCCGATCCGCAAGTTCGGGATACCCGATAACGGGCGTTTGTCCTTTTTTCACAAATGCCGTTTTTACCTTTTTATTATGTTCCGCATCGATTCGGACAGCGCCGGCGCAAAACGCGAGACATTCCATCCGCTTCTTTTCGGGTACAAAGAGCAGCGTTGTTTTTTTTGACTTCCAGATGAACTCCGTTTCAAGTTCGATATTAACTTTTGAATGACAGGACGGACATATAAAAGACAAAAACGCACCGGTCTTTATCGCTTCTTTGATGGCAGGGTGAGCATCAAGATCAATTGTTTTTTCATATTCCACATCAAATGAACAATCACACTTACACGTAATTTTTTGCATACGTCCTCCTAAAAAACCGCTCAGGATGTCTTAAAACGGATGGGCATCTTCTAAGACGTGAGGGAATCCTTGTAGCCTTGTAGCGGCTCTCAAGCTCAATCCTGCGCATCCCTTATTTCATAATATATACGATATCCGCCCAGAGTGCAAAGAAAAACAGCACGGCGATAAAGGCAATGCCGATAAACTGTGTGTAATATAAGATGCGCGGCGGTATTTGTCTGCGTACGATACATTCGATAAAGGCAGTCAAGATTAATCCGCCGTCCAAAATCGGAATGGGTAAGAGGTTCATCAAAAAAAGAGAGACGCAGATTACCGCAACAATTTCGGCGATATTCACAAAACCTGCCCGCACATTTTCGCTAAAGCCGTCCGCGGCCAGACTGCCGATCATCGAACTGATTCGTACCGGCCCCGCAACCGCTTCGGTCATGCTTACACCTTTGAATAACAGGCCGAGGCTTTTCAGCGTAACGGCCATCAGTTTTCCGGTTTGCACGATACCAGCCCGTACACTGGCAATCAAACCGGTTCCTTTCTCAGTTACGGTAAGATACTTCCAACTGATACCGAGATCGACGCTACCGTTTTCCGTGCGGACAAGGTTTACCGGCAGTTCAATGTGCTCACCGGCGCGGACAAGCTGAAAAAGCGCGGTCTTTTGCCGATAGTTACTGAAAAAATATATCAGCGCCATCTGATTATCGAGCGCTGTACCGTCAACGCCGACAATACGATCCCCCACCTGTATCCCCGCTAAATCGGCAGCGGAATCCTTCCGCACAGAATCGATTTCGAGCGGAACATACCGGTAAATACCCACCTGCCCTGCACCGGTTTTCTTATTCAAACTGGGGCGTATGGTGATGCTGAGCTGCTCACCGCCTCGTTCAATCAGCATGGTAAGCGATTCTTCAGGATGAAGCGCGATACGCTGCTGAATATCGCTAAAGTTCTCCGTCTTTTCACCATTTATTTGGAGAATACGATCGCCTGCCTGTAAACCGGCCGCCCGCGCAGGGGATTGGTCGCTTGGTTCGAGGGTGTATACCGGTACGATGCGGTTGTCGGTGGTGTAATAGGTTCTGCCAAGTGCGCTTATAAGAGCGAGCGCGGCGGCGGCAAGCAAAAGGTTTGCAAAGGGGCCTGCAAACGCAATCAGTATCCGCTTAAAGGGATGTGCGGCAAAAAGACTCCCTTCTTCCTTGGGAACACTGGGCAGTTTTTTTTCGTACGCTTCTCTAAATGCGTGTTCCCCCTTCATGCCGCAGTAGCCGCCGAGCGGAATCGCCGACAGCCGGTACTCGGTTGCGCCGAACTGTTTACGCAGCAATACCGGCCCCCACCCGATGGAAAAGCTTTCTACCGCCACTCCGCAGAGTTTCGCAGCGAGGAAATGCCCCAGTTCATGGATAAATACAACGATGCCGAGTACCGGCAACCCGATTAAAAATTTTATCATCTATAAAACCCCTCGCAGGGTAACCGCATCAGACCTTTTTCTAACATTCCCGCAGAATAAATAGGGTTGTTCAACCTTCCCTTTTGAAAATATGCATACCGCCTACTTCGTTGCTACACAAAAATAAATGCTCAACGTACAACAAGTACGCTTGCGCTTTATTTTTGTTCGCGCCTTGTATCCGGTACCACTATTTTCAAAAGGCTAACGAAAAAGTTTGTTTTACCAGACATAAACTCACTTCTTCTGCGATTCTTATTTATTTATCTGATTCGTTTTCCCTTCTCTTCTAAAATAAACTTTATCAAGGCGTCTGCGTGGCGGCGGGCAGCCTCATCAATGCGCATAACCTCCAACATATCTTTCGGAGCGGCGCTCCAATCTTCCTGCATCACCTGCGCCGTAATCTCCGCTAATTGCGCAAACCGAAGCGAACCATGCAGAAACGCCGCGACAGCCTGTTCATTAGCTGCGTTGAACGCAATCGGATATCCTGCCTTTTTACGGGCAGCGGTAAACCCAAGCTCAAGCATCGGGAAATCTTCTATCCGCGGCGGTTCAAAGTGCAGGTCTAAAGGTTTGGTAAAATCGAGCGGCGCAAGATAAGGCGGCGGTTCTTCTGGATGGCTGAGCGCTGCAAAAATGGGATTACGCATATCGGGCGGAGAAAGCTGCGCATATATTTCGCCGCCGGTCAGCTGCACCATCGAATGCACAATGCTCGACGGATGTACGGCAACGGTAATACGCTCCGCCGGAATATCAAAAAGCTGCACCGCTTCGATGACTTCCAACGCTTTATTGGCAAGCGAGGCGGAATCGATGGTGATTTTAGCGCCCATCGCCCATGTCGGGTGCTTAAGCGCATCCTGCACCGTTGCCGCTTGAATACGCTCTCGCGTCCATGTCCTGAACGGTCCGCCAGAAGCGGTAATAATCACACGTGTAACCGCCGCCCTCCCGTACGCCTGTATTAAACGATAAATAGCGGAATGCTCGGAATCGACGGGAATAATGAGGGCATGATGCTTTTCAGCTTCTTTTTTTAGAAACGACCATGCCATCACGACGCTCTCTTTATTCGCAAGTGCGAGAATCCGATGCGTCCGAACCGCGATGAGGGACGCCTGTAATCCGGCTGCGCCTGCAATTCCATTCACGAACATATCGGCTGGAGTTTCGGCAAGAAACCGTTCAAGACCGCAGTGTTCTTCCCCGTAGCGTACAGCG
>CAUVHB010000095.1:0-5899 GCA_963551335.1 uncultured Treponema sp. | reverse complement strand
TGGTTAGGAGAAAAATATGGAAACTCGAAGCCGTTATGCCCCGTCTCCGACAGGATTACAGCACATTGGCGGAGTGCGCACTGCATTATTTAATTATCTGTTTTCCCGCGCTACCGGCGGAAAATTCATTTTGCGTATAGAAGACACCGATCAAACGCGCTATGCCGCTGAATACGAAACAAACCTTTATGATACCCTTGACTGGCTTGGAATTGACTGGGATGAAGGAGGCCCCCGCGGTGGCCCGTATGCTCCGTATATTCAGTCTCAACGTTCCGAACTATACCGCGAATATGCGGATAAGCTAGTCAAAAGCGGCCATGCGTATTATTGCTTCTGTGATGAAGAACGGCTCGAGCGCATCAGAAAAATCCAGACCATGAATAAAATGCCTCCGGGATATGACCGCCACTGTCGTAATTTAACGCAGGAAGAAATCGATGCAAATATCGCAGAGGGTAAACCCTATGTTATCCGCCTCAAGGTGCCGCTTGAGGGAACGACCGTCTTCCATGACGTTCTTCTCGGTACAATCGAGTGGAAAAATGAAGATGTTAACCCCGATCCTATCTTACTCAAAAGCGACGGCTTCCCCACCTATCACTTAGCGAACGTTGTCGATGATCATTTAATGAAGATTACGCACGTTATGCGGGCGCAGGAATGGATTCCTTCCACGCCCATGCATGTCATTATGTATAAGGCATTCGGATGGGATCATCCTGATTTTTGCCATTTGCCGATGGTGATGGGGAATGACGGTCATAAACTTTCCAAGCGGCACGGCGCGACCAGCTGTAATGAATTCCGCAATAACGGCTATTTAAAGGAAGCAATAATCAACTACGTTGCGATGCTCGGCTGTTCTTATGAAGAAGGACGCGATATGTTTTCGCTCCAAGAACTGGGTGAACGGTTTAATCCTGAGCATATCAATAAGGCGCCGGCAATTTTTGACTATAAAAAGCTTGAATGGTTTAATGGGCAGTATATGCGCCTTAAAACCGATGAAGAGCTTTTCGAGCTGACATGGCCCTTTATCGCAAACTCCGGTATCTTCGGAGAGCAAGATCAAGCAGCACGGGATGCAGCCGGCTTACGCTTTGCCGACCAGACCTTACTGAAACCTACTGATGAGCAGCGAGCAACATTGATGAAAGTGATGCCGCTTATTAAAGAACGGCTGCACTTTTTAACGGAAGCGCCGCAGATGGTGCGCTTCCTCTTTGAAGAACCAGCTGTTCCTCCTGCGGAAGAGATTATCCCCAAGAAGCTGGACGCAGAAAAAACACGGGCGGTACTCGAAAAAGCAAAGACCGTGCTACCTTCTATTGCAAACTTGGATGAACACGCTGCAAGCGAGGTATTCCGTGCTGAAGCGGACGCAATGGGCGTTAAATTGGGCGACTTTATGATGCCGATGCGTATGGCAATTACGGGGAGCCGCATAAGTCCGCCGCTCGTCGGTTCTATCCAGATATTGGGAATTGACCGATCGATCGCACGGATAGAAAAAACACTACGGGATCGATTTGCAAAATAGCTTACAGCGGGTAGTACTACCGGGCTGCCCGAAAAACATCAAGTTTTTTTGGCCGCGCACGGCACAATGCAGCACGATATGTTCAAGAGCCGGAGCCTTTACACAGGCTATTCCGGCGGATGCTTTGAATAGATAAAGGAGGAATATACAGTATGGAAGATCACGCAATTTCAATGGAAAAAATTGTTAGCCTCTGCAAAAGGCGCGGTTTTGTATTTCAGTCTTCGGAAATTTATGGAGGACAAAACGGAGCATGGGATTACGGCCCGCTCGGGGTGGAATTAAAAAACAATATTGCCCGCGCATGGTGGAAAGAAATGACCCAGCTGCATAACTCGATTGTCGGTATCGATGCGTCAATTTTGATGCACCCGCGCGTGTGGGAAGCGTCGGGACACGTCGCAAACTTTACCGACCCATTAGTTGACTGTAAAAAGTGTAAAGCCCGTTTCCGCGCCGACCAGATTGATCAGGATAAGTTAGCCAAAAAAGAATGCCCCGACTGCGGCGGTGAACTCACCGATGTACGGAAGTTCAACTTGATGTTTAAAACTCATATCGGCCCGACGGACGATAACAGCAGTCTCATCTACTTACGCCCAGAAACCGCACAGGGTATTTATGTCAACTATAAAAACGTTGCGCAGTCCAACCGTATGAAAATCCCTTTCGGGATTGCGCAGATTGGTAAGGCATTCCGGAACGAGATTGTAACGAAAAACTTTATCTTCCGCACCTGCGAGTTTGAGCAGATGGAAATGCAGTTTTTTGTAAAGCCGGGGACGGATGACGAGTGGTTTAATTACTGGCGTGAGCAGCGGTGGGCATTCTACAAAAAGCATGGTGTCCGGATGGAAAAACTCCGCTGGCACCAGCATGGGCCGGATGAGCTTGCTCACTATGCAAAAGATGCCTACGATATTGAGTATGAATTTCCGATGGGCTTTAAAGAGCTCGAGGGCGTACACAATCGGACGAATTTTGACCTCACCCGTCATACCGAATATTCCGGTAAAGATATGCAGTATATCGATCAAGATAACGGCAACGAGCGGTATATTCCGTATATTATCGAAACCTCAGCTGGTTTAACGCGCAATCTTTTGATGTTCCTCTGCGATGCCTACGAAGAGCAAAAAGTTGCCGACAAAGGTAATGAAGATGACTGGCGAACCGTGTTGCATTTCCATCCGGTTATAGCGCCTATCACAGTGGCGGTTCTGCCGTTGATGAAAAAAGACGGGCTTGCGGAACTTGCACAGGAAATTCAAGCTGAATTGCGCGAAGACTTCCGTACCGATTACGACCAATCTGGAGCAATCGGGAAGCGCTACCGCCGCCAAGACGAAGCAGGAACGCCTTTCTGTGTTACTGTTGATTATGACAGTAAAGAAGACGGAACGCTAACCCTGCGTTTCCGCGATTCTATGGAACAAGTACGTATCCCGCGTGCAGAGCTTGCAAACCGTATTAGAACCGAAATAAAAAATTATACAAGAGCGTAAGGCAATATTCTCCGTATAATGCAGACAGTGTAACATCAACAAGGTTGTCTGTGTTGTGCGGGGGGGCAGCGCTCTTTTACGCGGAGTTTTTGAATGGCTAAAAAATATTCCTATAGTGCGGAAGATGAGTCTCTTTTATCACCAGTATTATATACGCTGTTTGTTAATCCTTTGGTAAAAATATTGCCGTATCGGCTGCCGGCAAACTTTATTACCTTTTCGTCTTTTCTGTGTATTCTTACCGCTTTTGGTATTGCAGTACATGGGTATTATGTTGGGAGCTACGAGCATTGGTGGCTTATTCCATTACTTGCGCTTATTTATCTAACGGGCGATTGTGCTGATGGAAAGCAAGCCCGTAAAACAGGAACTGGATCGCCGCTCGGGGAATACTTTGACCATTTTTTGGACTGTTTTGTAACCGGTCTTTTAATGGGTATTCTGATGATATCGTTCAAGGTAACAAAACCGGCTCTTATTACGATGGGCTTTTTTAATCTGTATGCGGGACAGATTGGAAGTTTTTGGGAGCGGTATAAGCGGCGGGTAATGTTTTTTGGAAAACTCGGTTCCAACGAAGGGATTGTTGCTATCGGTTTGACATCGTGGCTTATGTCAATACCGGCAATTCATACGGCAGCGGATACGGTTCTTATTTTCAATATAACAGGCGGAGAAGCGCTGATTATCACTATTATGACGGGTACCGCTATTTCCGCAATTCATTCAATTATTCGCTCGCAGGCGCTCTCGTTTCGCCTTATACTGCAGTTGCTCTTATCGTTTGCTGTTACCTATACCGCTGCCTATCTCTTTGGGCATAATAATATGGTATACATCACCGGCGTGGTAAGCTTCTATAATGTGTTTTTTCTCGCTTCGCTTTTAGCTGCGACAAATCTTGATAGCCGTGAATGTCTGCCGGATATTGTCATTCCGCTTTCATTCATAGCATTCTTTGCGCTTCCGGCATATACGGCACTGATTCAGCATGTACAAATTGGTTATTTGGTCGTGCGCGTTGGTATCAAATTTGTCTCGTTTGTCAGCATGAATCGGCAGTATTGGTATTGGATTAACCCGCCGCCGCCGGATGAAGGTCTTTCAGCAACGCGGTAACCTTGTCGGGGTAGTCGGTAATAAGGCTGTCTACCCCCATTTCAATCAGCTGCCGGTAATCGCGTTGAATGCTGCCGAACCACGGGTTGATGCGGATACCTGCGTTGTGCAAAGCGGCAACCAGTTCAGGCGTAACGCAATACGCTGACGGATGATAGCATTCAATACCGAGGTTCCGCACATATTGTTCAGGATGAATGTGCCAGCTGTCTACCAATAGTCCGCAGATTACCGCCGGATCGATTGTTTTCATCCGTAGTACGCTTTCGTGATTAAAAGACGATACAATACAGCGTTCGATGAGCTGATATTCTTTCATCAGCTGATATACAACTTCTTCAATTCCTTCATAGACAAAAACACCGGTTTTTAATTCAATATTTGAAATAAGATTCGGCTGTGTTGCACTATATGCAAAGTATTCCCTCAAGGAAGGAATGGGGGCAAAATCGACTGTTTCAGGGTGAGGCTTTGCAGCATTTAACGCTTTTAGTTCGCGGTATGTTTTTTCTCCGACTAATCCTGTTCCGTCTGTGGTACGGTCAACCGTTTCATCGTGAATAATAATGGCCTCTCCATCTTTTGAAAGATGCACATCAAATTCTATTCCATCACAGCCTGCTTCCACTGCCTTCCGAAAGGCAAGCATCGTGTTTTCAGGGTAGCGGCTGCGGAATCCCCGGTGTGCAATATTAAGCATTGTTTTATTGAGCATACGGGAATTATAACAGAGAGGAGCAATGATGTACACGTAATATCTTGTCAATCAATTATTATGATGGAGCACAACAGAGTAAAATCCTTGTATAAATAAACGTAGCTCTTTAATGCCGTACCGGTGTGTTCCAACTTTAGCCGTCTGTTGCACTTCCCGATGAAGTTTGTATAGGAATTTGTTCACCCAAATAACGGGGCGACGCTTTGATAAGAACTGCGCCAACTGCTTTTATCCGCGCAAAAAATTCCCGTATTTGGCGGCGTTTTTCTCCGTAGATGAACCGCCGATCACTTGCAACGCCGTATGCTTCAAGTCCCAAACAGCGTGCAATATAGAGAGCTCGATATAAATGATATTGCTGGGTTACAATCACGACTTTTTTTGCACAAAAAACATCTCGCGCTCGGTAACAGCTATCGTACGTGGAAAACCCCGCATGATCCGTAAATACACGATTAGCCGGAATATTTCGTTCCACCACATACTGCTTCATCGCTTTTACTTCATCATAGTTTTTTCTGCCGTGGTCGCCGCTCATCAGAAGCGCCGGAGCAATACCGGCACGGTACAAATCAATACCAGTGATAATTCTGTCTTCTAAGATATGGCTCGGCTGCCCATTGCGCCATACACGCGCACCTAATACCAAAATGCAATCAGCTCCCCTGAGGCGCTCATCCTCGGGGTGTTTGATATACTGTTTTGAAAATCGAACCATATCGTAATTGATCCACAGCGCAATAAAAATACATGCACCGCATACGATACCTATTTTTTTCAGAAAACTTCTGTGTTTTGCTATCTTCATAGTATTTCCTTATCAGTCTGTTGAGCGCTTCTTACGCCTCTTGAAAGTTTTTCCGTAACTTACACAGCCTAAGACATTTAAAAAATAGACGCTATAGGCGCCATAGTAACATTCCGCAATCTTGATGCGCAGGAGAGTGCGTAATGCCTATCAAACCTTCATGTACACGATGGCGCGCGTGTAAGCGGCGGGTTTTCGGCATCGTT
>CAUVHB010000094.1:0-5910 GCA_963551335.1 uncultured Treponema sp. | reverse complement strand
CAACTATGGAACAAAACAATCTATTAACCGTGAACGATTTGCATACGGCTTTCCGTATCGACGGCAATTATTACGATGCTGTAGACGGCGTTTCATTTGAGGTGCATCCCAATGAAATGCTGGCAATCGTTGGTGAATCCGGCTGCGGTAAGAGTACCGTTGCTATGTCTATTATGGGGCTGCATGATATGCGGTTTACCCGTGTTTCAGGCGAAATACTTCTGCGCGGTCAAAATCTCTTAACCATGTCCGAAAGTGAGATGAACAAGATTCGCGGGAAAGACATTGGCTTTATCTTCCAAGATCCGCTCGCGTCGCTCAATCCGCTGCAGCGGGTTGGAAAGCAGATTGAAGAAGCCCTCGTATACCACACCAACCTTACTGAAAAAGAGCGGCAGGAGCGGGTTTTGCAATTACTTGACGATGTAGGCATTCAGAACCCCAAGCGTACGGCGCAGCGGTTTCCGCATGAGCTTTCCGGCGGAATGCGGCAGCGGGTGCTTATCGCAACGGCATTGTCCTGTAGTCCTTCGCTTATTATTGCCGATGAGCCGACAACAGCGCTCGACGTAACCATTCAAGCGCAAATTCTCGATCTTATCAAAGACTTGCAGGAAGAGCACAAGGCGGGGATTATCCTTATTACCCATGACCTCGGCGTTGTCGCGCAGGTTGCCGACCGCGTTGCGGTTATGTACGCAGGACAGATTGTAGAACTTGCTACGGTGCAGGAACTGTTCACGCATCCGCTGCATCCCTATACGCGGTCTTTGCTTAAATCGATTCCGCAAACTGATAAAGACAATGATATGCTCCACGTGATTAAAGGTATGGTGCCGTCGCTCAAAAACCTAAAACCTACAGGCTGCCGGTTTGCCGACCGTATTCCGTGGATTCCGGCGGCGGAACACGAAGCATCGCCGGTCTTGCACGAAATAAGTCCCGGGCATTTTGTCCGCTGCTCCTGCTGGAAAAATTTCCGGTTTGAGGATGAGGTTTAGAGGAGGCGGATATGGCATTATTGGAAGTAAAAGACTTAAAAGTACATTTTCCCATCCGCGGCGGTTTTTTTAATACGATACAGGATTATGTGCGGGCGGTTGACGGCGTTTCTTTCCAAATTGAAGAAGGAAAAACCTACGGTCTTATCGGAGAATCCGGTTCGGGGAAAACGACCATCGGTAAAGCGATTGTCGGATTGGAACAGCCCACCGGCGGCGAAATCCGCTATGAAGGCAGCCTCGTTAATACCAAGGCTCAGCGCAGAAAGATTAAATACAACGAAAACGTCCAAATGGTGTTTCAGGACGTTATGTCAAGTCTCGACCCTAAAAAGCGAATCCGCGACATTATTGCGGAGCCCATCAGAAACTTTGAACGGCTTTCCCGAAGCGAAGAATTAAAAAAGGTGCTTTCCCTTTTACAGATTGTCGGGATCCCTCCTGACGGTTTATATAAGTACCCCTATGAATTTTCGGGCGGACAGCGGCAGCGTATTGGTGTTGCGCGTTCCATCGCGGTAAATCCTCGGCTCATCGTTGCGGATGAACCAGTCTCTGCGCTCGATCTTTCGGTACAGGCGCAAATCCTCAACTTCCTAAAAGAGATTCAGCGCGAGTTTATGCTGAGCTATCTCTTTATTTCGCACGACTTAGGCGTTGTAAAGCACATGTGCGATTATATCTATATTATGTACCGCGGTCGGTTTGTGGAAGCGGGAACACGGGAAGATATCTATCACAATCCGATGCATATCTACACCAAGCGGCTTATTGCAGCAATTCCTGAAATGAATGTCGAAATACGCGACGAATATAAAAAGCGCCGTGCAGAAATTGAAGCAATATACGAGCGCGAATCGGAGCGTTATTTTAGCCCTGAAGGGCGTGTGTACGATCTTAAGAAAATCAGCGATACCCATTACGCTGCGTTAAAGGATTAGGAGGAGAGTATGTGGAAGACTATAGTACGCCGTATCCTTATTATGATACCGCAGCTGTTTATATTGAGCGTTTTGGTTTTCTTAATTGGAAAGATGATGCCGGGCGACCCTTTTACCGGACTGCTCGGTAATCCTAACGTTAAGGCAAGCCGCATTGAAGAGCTACGGGAACTTGCCGGTTTGAACGACCCGTGGCCGGTACAGTATAAGAATTGGATGGGACGCATTTTGCTGCACGGCGATTTCGGCGTATCCTATACTTATCAAATACCGGTAACGGATAAAATCAAATTGCCGGCGCAGAACACCATGTGGCTTTCGCTTTTGACAGTGGTGCTCACGTATGCGCTCGCCGTACCCCTCGGTATTTATGCAGGACGGTATAACGGGTCTAAGTTCGATAAAGCCGTTTTGGTGTATAACTTTATCACCTACGCAATTCCAACCTTTATTCTTTCGCTGTTGAGCTTGTTGCTCTTTGGCTATAAATTCCGCATTTTCCCCACATCAGGCTTTGTCGGCTTGGAGGCAATCGGGAATACGGGTAAGTACATCGTAAGTAGAATATACCACATGCTACTGCCGGCAATGACGGCGGCGGTATTGCGGACAACCGGTATTGTGCAGTACCTGCGTAACGAAGTTATCGACGCAAAAAGCCAAGATTACGTTAAAACGGCGCGGAGCAAGGGCGTTCCCATCGACAAAGTGTACACGCACCATATTTTCCGCAACTCGCTCTTACCGATAGCGGCTTTCTTCGGCTTTACGATAACCGGATTGCTTGCCGGTTCAATATTTGTAGAAACGATCTTTATGTATCAGGGGATGGGAATGCTCTTCATCGAGTCCATTATGGCGCGCGACTATTCGGTCATAAACGCACTGACGCTGTTATACGGTGCCCTTGCCTTATTCGGTAGCTTGCTTTCCGATATTATTATGATTATTGTCGATCCGCGGATCAGAATTGAATAGAGGGGTTATTTTATTATGGAAAATAAAACGGCATTCGATATGGATTCTATCGATGAAGCAACGTTAAAAGAAATGTCTTCCGTTCCGTCATTTTGGAAAATCCTCAAGGCGGAATTTAAGCATGATAAAGCGGCAATCGTTGCCATCAGTATATTGATGATTATTTTTGTGGTCATTATTATCAGCGGGTTTGTGCTGGACACGGAAGCTGTTATGAAAGTGAGCTTACGCGATAAGTTTTCGGCGCCCGGCAAAAAGTTTATTCTTGGCGCAGACCTTGGTGGACGACCGATTTTGCCGCAGCTGCTTATCGGGGCGCGCAATTCCATTTTGATTGCATTCAGCGTAACGATTATTACCGAAATTATCGGTATCTTTTTCGGCTTAATCACTGGTTTTTACGGCGGACGGGTTGATAACATCATCATGCGTATCTGCGACTTTATCCTCATTTTGCCGGTTGTGATGTTGATTATTGTTTTTGTAACCATTGTCCCGACCTATAATATTTGGACATTTATTTTTATTATGTCAACTTTTTATTGGACGGGCGTTACGCGGTTAGTTCGCAGTAAGGCGCTTTCGGAAAATCGGCGCGACTATGTAAACGCATCGCGCATTATGGGTACCAGCGATTTTAAGATTATGTACGGTGGGATTTTACCGAATATCTCTTCTATTATAATCGTCGATTTTACGCTCGGTATGGCAGGCAATATCGGTATTGAAACAGGGATGAGCTTTTTAGGCTTCGGACTGCCGCCTTCCTCACCTTCACTCGGTACGCTGATCGGCTATGCACGAGACCCGGGAACTATCTCCGGCAAGCTCTGGGTATGGCTGCCTGCCTCTATTTTAATTATGGTGTTAATGCTGTGCATCAACTACGTTGGACAAACGATTAAACGCGCATCCGACGCAAAGCAGCGTTATAAATAAACGGCGCTCAAGATTGTAAAATAAGGATATGATCTTGAGTAAAATCCAAGGAGGAATAGAATGCCAAGAAGTTGGAAACTGACTGCATTTTTACTTGCAGTAATGCTTGTGGCGGCAAGCTGTGGCGGTAAGCAGACGCAGAAAGAGACCGCACAAGGACAAGCGGAACAAAAGGAAGAAAGTAAGGGGTTAAAACTCCTCTTTCCGCAGGTCATTGAACGTACCGAGCCATCAGTCGGCGGTACCTTTGTGATGGGGCTTGTAAGCGATACGCCATGGAAAGGTATATTTAATACCTTCCTCCAGTCGGACAATCCCACCTATGATGCAATGCTTCCAATGCTGGGAATGTTTTCCAAAGGAGGGCCGAACCACGAAATCGTAGACGGCGGATACTGCGATATGTCATTTGACACTGAAAAGAAGACCGCCACCTATCATATCAATCCTCAGCTTACGTGGTCGGACGGCGTACCGGTAACGGCAGAAGATATTATCTTTGTGTATGAGTGCATTGGCCATCCTAAGTATACCGGCGTTCGCTATGACAGCGACTACGAAAACGTGGTTGGCATGGTAGAATACCATGAAGGAAAAGCAAAAACTATTTCCGGCGTTAAAAAGATAGACGATAAAACGGTGGAAGTTTCCTTTAAAGAGTATTATCCTTCCATCTTGTGGGGTTCAGGCATTACCTATAATGCAGAACCGTATCACTACCTCAAGGATATTCCGATTGAAGAAATGGCTTCTCATGATCGAGTACGGAAAGCCCCGCTTTCATGCGGTCCTTTTGTGATTAATTCAATGGTTGAAGGCGATATTCTTGAATATGTGCCAAATCCTTATTGGTTTGGAAGAAAAATCGGCATTGATAAGCTTGTGGTAAAGCGCATTGCGCCGACATCGTTAGTTGCCGCAATTAAAGCAGGCGACCTCGATGTAGTCGAACTGCGTCCCGATTTATACGATCAGTTTGTTGAACTGGATGATGAAGGCAAAACAAAGCTGGACGCAAATGGAAAGCCGATCCTCAAGGTTGATAATATCGATATTGTCGGTAATGTCGATCGCGCATATAGCTATATCGGTATGAAGTTGGGTACGTGGAATAAAGAAAAAGGAGTCTGCGAAATGTTCCCTGACGGCGGCAAGTTTAAGGACAAGGCGCTTCGTCAGGCTATTGGCTACGCAATGGATAATGACAGTGTCAACGAAATCTACTATCACGGATTGCGGGTTACAGCAAATTCTTTCATCACACCGTATCACCCCGGCTTCTACGATGCAAACAGGAAGGGGTATTCATACAACCCTGAAAAAGCAAAAAAATTGCTCGACGAAGCAGGTTATAAGGATATCGATGGAGACGGATACCGCGAAACACCGGATGGAAAACCGCTTAAAATCAACTTCCTCTATATGAGTGGCAGCGAGGTTGCAGAGCCGATTTCTAAATACTATATTCAAAATTGGAAAGATGTCGGCTTAAATGTTGCGCTCAATGATGGGCGTTTGATTGAATTTAACGCATTTTACGATAAGCTACTGAATGATGATTCAACAGTAGAGCTCTATTCCGCGGCATGGGGCGTTGGCTCCAATCCGGATCCTTCAAGCTTATACGGTAAAAATGCTCAGTTCAATTATCCTCGCTGGGTAAACGAAAAGAATGAAGCATGCCTTGGGAAGATTGCATCTGTAGCGGCCTTTGATGAAGCCTATCGTACCCAAGCGTATAAGGAATGGGATGAAAACATTCTGGAAGAAGCGCCGGTTATTCCTACTCAGTATCGAACGACTTTAAAAGTTATCAATAAGCGGGTAAAGAGCTGGGATGAGCAATTTGTTACAACATGGGATTACTGCGACATGGCGCTCATCAGCGACAAGCCTGCCGTTAATACCATGAAATAACGGGACTTCAGCAGCTCAGTAAAAAGGGCGGGTGTCTGAAAGAAATCATACCTGATTATTTTTAGATGCCCGAACGATAGCGAATAACACTAATCCGCCAGATAACCGTGGGTTGGTGTTATTCGTATTTAGGG
>CAUVHB010000093.1:0-5919 GCA_963551335.1 uncultured Treponema sp. | reverse complement strand
TCGCGTGTTTTTTTGCTTCGGTATGGCTCTTAAAGAAAAAGGTAGAAGTGTAAGGTGATTGAAATGTTCCTGCATTATTTTATGAAAGGAGTTACAGATGATAACATATAAAAAAAGTATTTCGTATGTATGTTTGGTTTTACTGATAGTAGGCGGTATTGCTTGTAAACGCGAAGCTCGGCAGGCTACTGAGCAAACGTGTACCGTGAATGAAAAAGCTAAAGCGGCGGTGGAGACTGAACGACCGGTTTTACAGGTGGTGTTTGATGATAAAGCGCTGGCAGCGCTGAGTAAGCAAAAAGCGACTGCTGTGTATTGTATTGCGATGGGAGCATCGTGAGGCGGTACTATTGTAGACCCGACCGTGATTGTCGGAATGCCGAAAAATCTTAACGACTATGATAAATTTGAAGCAAATGGAATTGATGTGTATATGACGAAAGGAATCAATACGATTAATGGAACCGTAACCATCACTGCTGAAAATGCATTTTGGCAAGAAGTGTTTATTGCAAAAGGAATAGTTCAATAGGGTATCTTTTAAAAACTGATAATTTTTGCGGTTGCCGATTGCATAGGATTAATTCTCATATTTGCAGAATAACCGTCAATGTGATATAGTGGAAATCTCTTTTGAGAGGGCAGTTTGTTCTTTTAAAGAGAGTTTCATGCATTACATAAATGGAGGTTTTATGTCAAATTTTTTATCGGTAAAAGATTTTATCGCTCAACAAAAAGATACGATGATTGAGCTTGAACGGCTATTGTGTTCTATTCCCGCCCTTGCTCCAGAGTCAGGAGGCGACGGCGAATTGAAAAAATGCGAAGCGTTGGAAGCATATCTGAAAAAGCTCGGCTTTACTCAATTTGAACGATTTGATGCGCCCGATACGCGGGTGTCTTCTGGCATCAGACCGAACCTTGTGGTTACCATTCCGGGCAAGGACGATTCAAAGCGTGTGTGGATTATGGCGCATACCGATGTGGTGCCGCCCGGTGAGCTTTCAAAATGGGAAAGCGATCCGTGGGTATTAAAGCGGGATGGCGACAAAATTATTGGGCGCGGTGTCGAGGATAATCAGCAGGGACTGACCGGCGCAGTATTTGCCGCTTATGCGTTTGTCGCATTAAAGATTCAGCCTGCGCATACCATAAAATTGCTGTTTGTCGCTGATGAAGAAGTTGGGTCAAGGTACGGCGTTATTTATCTTTTGAAGAATCATCAACTGTTTAAAAAGCAGGATATTATCATTGTTCCTGACGGAGGAGACCCTTCGGGCGAGACCATCGAGGTTGCGGAAAAGAACCTGTTGTGGTTAAAGGTTGTAGTGCACGGGGTACAAACGCACGCATCGCGCCCCGATTTAGGCAAAAATGCGCACATCGCGGCGGCGGATTTAGCGCTCCGGTTGAATGCGCTGGAAAAAGTTTTTTCGAAGCAAGACACGTTATTTGAGCCGCCGTATTCGACCTTGCAGCCGACAAAAAAAGAAGCGAACATTCCAAACATCAACACTATTCCGGGCGACGATGTGTTTTATATGGATTGCCGGATACTTCCCTGTTACCGTGTGGCGGAAGTGATGGAAAAAGCAAAAGCCGAGGCAGCTGCGATAGAAGCAAAATACGGCGTGCAGGTTGAGCTTATTATTGATGATTCGGCAGAATCCCCTGCAACGCCGGTTGATGCCGAGGTTGTTACGATGCTGTCAAAGGCGATCGAAAAAGTACACGGGCGAAAAACAAAAACCATCGGTATCGGCGGAGGCACCGTTGCGGCTCCGCTCCGCGAGGCAGGGTTTAACGCTGTTGTATGGAGCACGCTCGACGATATGGCGCATCAGCCGAATGAATACTGCATTATGAAAAACTTAATCGACGATGCGCAGGTATTGGCAGCATTGATGTACGGAGTCGATGCGCTGTAAATGAGCGATGGAGGAATGGGTTGCGGAGGAATGAGTGGCGGAGAGATGAACGCCGGACAGGCAGATGACTGGCGGCATGAAAAATCCGATACGGTTATCCGCTTGCCGGAACAGGTTTCGCCGGCATTTAATACCTTGATTGCCGCCGCCGCACCTGTCGCTGCTGCTGCGCTGCGGCGACAGGTGCTTTCCTCCGACGATGAGGACACGGTGTCGGAGGAAGAGCGGGGCGACCCGCTCGGCGAGGCGCGCTATTGCGTTACCCCGTATCTGGTACACCAGTATCAGAACCGTGTGCTGCTGTTGAGTACCGGTCGTTGTATCTCCTATTGCCGATACTGTTTCCGGCGGGAGTTTACCGCTCGCTCAAGTGGCTTTATTTCCGATGCGCAAATCGGAACGGTGGTGTCCTACCTTATTGCGCATCCCGAAGTACAGGAGATTCTCGTTTCGGGCGGAGACCCGATGAGCGGCAGTTTCGGGCAGATACAGCATCTGTTGGAATGCCTGCGTTCCGTCCGTCCCGATTTGCTGCTCCGCCTCTGCACCCGCGCGCCGGTTTTTGCACCGGAGCTTTTTACCGAAAATCTTATTACACTGTTCCGCTCCGTCCGCCCGCTCTGGGTGATTGCCCATATAAACCATCCAGCGGAACTCGGCACGGCGCAGCGGCAAGCCTTAGCTCGCTGTGTCGATTCGGGGATTCCGGTGCAAACCCAAACGGTACTGCTGCGCGGCGTTAATGATGACCCCGCCGTTCTTGCGGAGCTTTTTCATGCGCTGGTATGTATGGGGGTAAAACCAGGTTATCTATTCCAGACCGATTTGGCGCGGGGAACGGCTCATTTTCGGGTACCGCTTGAACAAGCGGCGCTTATCTGGAAAACAGTACGCAAACGCCTTTCCGGTTTGTCGCTTCCGCAATTTGCAGTCGATTTACCGAACGGCGGCGGAAAATTTCCGCTTTCCGCGCTTCTCCTCTACGAGGATATTGTCTCCCCGTTAAAAGACGGCCGTTTCTCGGCGCGCGGCATAGACGGGAAGACTTATACCTATCCGCGGTAAATTTTTTCATATAGAGAGTTGTATGTCTTCAAAAAGACGAGTTCCCTACACGCTCTTTAGCTTCTTGCTTTTTTATGCTATATTCCTCATTCTCTGTATGGAGAGAAAATGCATCAGACGGTGTTGAATACCTCCCATAGAATAGTTATATCTGTTTTCGTCTGATATATTTTTACTTTTTCTGGAAAAATTGCTCACAAGTGTTAAACGAGAATCTTTAAAAACCGTATGTGTTTAGAAGATGTCCAAGACAATGCCGAGCAAATGGAAGGAGCTGTTATGCAGGAAATCATCGATTTACTGGAAAATGATGCGCGGCTGAGCCCGCAGGATATTGCCGCAATGACGGGCAAGTCTGAGGCAGAAGTACGTGCGGTTATCAAAAAATTAGAGGCTGATGGTATCATCTTAAAATACGCGGCGGTGATTAACCATGAACGGCTAACAAGCAGCGATACGGTATCCGCGATGATCGAAATTCAGGTTGCGCCGGCGCGGGAGCATGGCTTTGACCGCATTGCCGAGCGAATATACCGGTATCCTCAGGTAAAGACGGTACAGCTGATGTCCGGCGGATACGATCTGCACGTGCTGGTCGAAGGAAAAGATTTAAAAGAAGTCGCCTTTTTCGTGTCGGAAAAGCTCGCATCGCTTGAAGGAGTGATTAGTACCCGTACTCATTTTGTGTTAAAGACCTACAAGGAAAACGGCACGTATTATATCGATCCGAAAAAAGATTCCCGTGAAGAGATTACCGCATGATGGATAGACTCGATAAATTTTCAAACCGAATTGTGGATATTGCGCCTTCCGGTATCCGCCGCTTTTTTGAACTTGCTGCCGGACAAACCGATATTATCTCGCTGGGGGTAGGGGAGCCTGATTTTGCAACGCCGTGGGGAATGCGCGAGGAAGCGTGGTATCACCTCGAATGCGGGCATACATCCTATACTTCAAACTGGGGGCTTGAACCGCTCCGCAAGGAGATTGCACGCTACTTAAACCGCTATGGTATGTCCTATTCTCCGAAAAACGAGATACTGATAACCTTCGGCGTTTCGGAGGCAATCGATATTGTGTTCCGCTCTATCTTAAATCCAGGGGATGAGGTAATCGTTGCCGAACCGTGCTATGTTTCGTATCAGCCGCTCGTGGCGCTCTGCGGGGCAAAACCGGTTGGGCTGGATACCTCGGCGGATCACTTTATCCCGACGGCGGCAGCTATCGAAGCGCTCATTACGCCGAAAACCAAGGCGCTGATTATCTGCAGTCCGAATAATCCCACCGGCACGATGATTCCTGCGGACGAGATGGAAAAAATCGCCGCCGTCATTCAAAAGCACAAGATTTGGGTGCTGTCCGACGAGGTCTATTGCGAGCTTCGGTATGAAGCGCCGCATGTGTCCATCGGCTCATTTCCCGGTATGAAGGATTACAGCATCATTCTCAATGGATTTTCCAAGTCCTTTGCAATGACTGGTTGGCGGATTGGGTTTATCGCCTGCCCGCAGGAGCTGATGGCTCAAATTCACAAGATTCACCAGTATGCGGCAATCTGCGCCCCGATTATGAGCCAATATGCGGCGCTGGAAGGCTTGGAACACGGCTGGGACGAGGTTGAGCGGATGCGGGTTTCTTACCGGCAGCGGCGCAACTTGATGATGAAGAGCTTTGATTCAATGAATCTTCCATATATAATGCCTGACGGCGCCTTTTACCTCTTTGTCGATATCCGCAGCACCGGCTTAAGTTCGGAAGACTTTGCCGTTAAGCTGATTACTGACTATAAAGTTGCGGTCGTTCCCGGCCATGTGTTCGGTCAAGGGGGAGAAGGGTTTGTTCGCTGCTGCTACGCGACTGACATCAGCAAAATACGCATTGCGCTCGATCGTATTGGTGCATTGCTAAAAGGTGAGCCGCTATAAATGGAAAAGCTGAAAGACATAAAAATTATCGCGATGGATTTGGACGACACCCTTTTGCGGGATGATCTGACCATCTCCGATTATACGGTCTCGGTTTTGCAGACGCTGATGAAAAAAGGGGTGTTGACAATGCTTGCTTCGGGGAGAAGTCCCCGTTCGGTGCATTCATACGCGCAGCGGATTGGTTCCGATAAAGTGGAAAGTTATATCCTGTGCAACAACGGAACGCAGATATTGACCTCCGATATGAAGCACGAAATTATTAGCCGCTGTCTCGGCTCCGAACTTGCGCTTGAGATTTACGACTATATAGAATCGCAGCGCCTTTCGTGTCATCTCTATTTTGATGACACCATTTACATTGTCAAACGGACCGTTTTTTCAGATAGAGACGCGCATCTGACGAAGATGAAGGTTGTGGTGCCGGAAGATTATCGGGAAATTTTGCGCACAAAGCCGGTCTATAAGCTGCTCATTCCTGCGGAACCGGACATTATCGCTGCCGTCGAACCAGAGTTTAGAAAACGCTTCGGTACGCGGGCGGTACTGTTTACCAGTAAGCCGTATTTTTTGGAGATTATTCCGTTGGATACCGGCAAGGGTGAATTTCTGCAAGAGCTCGCATGGCTGCTCGGCATCAAAAAAGAGTCGGTGATGGCATTCGGCGACAGCATGAATGACGAAACAATGATCCGCCTTGCCGGATACGGTATTGCCATGAAAAACGGTCTGCAAGCGATCAAAGATATCGCATATACCGTAACGGATTATACCAATAACGAAGACGGCATCGCTCGCTTTTTAGAGAAGTATGTGCTGTAGAGTATAAGGATGCGGCACCATTTGTGCCGCTTAAAATAAACCCACATTTTTTCTAGCAGACGGGTAACCGCATCAGGAAAAATTGATAAACATCGCAGAGTAATTGAGGTCGAGAGACCATTTGAACCAACGGTTCAACTCTGGTTGAACGGGCTCAATTATTCTGCGGGGATAACAAA
>CAUVHB010000092.1:0-5968 GCA_963551335.1 uncultured Treponema sp. | reverse complement strand
TGGCTCAAGCCAAAATATCGCTACTGTTATAACCACCGCCATCCGTGGCGGTAGTAAACGTCGAGTTTGCAAAATGCAAACATCGCGGATTCCCTGCACTTTTTCATTTCATTGCAAAAGTGCAAAATCATCAATCCTCGACTTTTGATAAAATCTGCGGTTGTCAAATTTATCGGTTTTGTTTATCATCTATAGATGAGGGGGCGTACTATGAAACATACCGGTCTTTTTTCCTGCATGCTGAAAAGAAATGTCAAAAACAAAAAAATCAACAACCCCGGCGCAGAGCGTTGCCGAGAAACGGCGGGTATTAAACTCTCCGCACGAGTGAAACGTATACCCATTACCGCAGCGCTGAGCCTTGCTGCAGTGTTTTTATTCGCTGCTGTAAGCCTTACCGGATGCGCCGATAAGCGACAAACGGCTGCGGACAGCGGGACGGAGGAATTCGTTACGGCGATTTCTCCGACCAATGTCGGAAGGCTTGACCCCATTGCCGTCAGCTTTGCCTGCGATATTATCTGCGAGCCGGAACAGGCTTTGCAGTTTTCTCCCCGTCAGGCGGGGACATGGGAACTCCAAGACGGCAAAACGGTTGTGTTTACGCCAACCGCCCCCTATCTTTCCAACCGTAAAATCATCTTATCCGCAGACTGTGCAAAGCTGTTCGGGAAAGAAACGGCGCAGGGAATATACCGCCATGTGTTTTTAGCCGACACGCCTTCCTATGAGGTCGCGCTGGATGCCTTAACGCTCAATCAAAATGAGGATGCGTATTCGCTCAGCGGCAGTATCACTACGGACATCCCCGTTACCGCAGACACTATTCGGCACTGTGTTTCGGCAAAATCAGGGGGCTTTTGGGGAGGCTCTTGCACAATGCAATGGGAACAGGGGTCGTCGAAAAAGGTGTGGAAATTTTTTATCAAAAATATCGGTATAAAAAAACAGGCTCGGAGCTTATCGGTTTCGTGGCAGGGGCGGAAGCTCGGTTTGTCGAAAAAACAGGATGCGGCATTTGCAGGCACAAAATCATTCGATATTCCGGCAAAAGACGAATTTTCCATCATCGATATCAATACTTCAAAAAAGAATACCATACTGGTAAGTTTTTCAGGACTGCTCGACGCTTCTCAGGATATACAGGATTTTATTTCGACTCACAATGAAGACGGTTCTCGGAGCGATGATGTCAATGTATCAGTCAGAGGTAACGTACTGACGATTTATGACGATTCAAATTGGAAAAATATTAGGACTATCCGCATTTCAAACGGGATCAAAAACTCGAACGGTATCTACCTTGCCGCAGCGCGGACTATCACGCTTTCGGATAATTGGGAATTGCCGTCCATACGTTTTATAACTGACGGAACTATTTTGCCATCCTCGCAGGGGACGGTGCTGCCGATCGAGACACGGAACGTGAGTGGTCTTTTAATACAAGCTTTTGCGATTTACGATCATAACATCGTTCAATTCTTGCAGGTCAACGAATTGGACGGAACCGATGAACTGTACCGTGTAGGCGAGCCGGTGTGGACTCAAAATGTTTCATTCGATTGGGACGATTCAATGCAGAATAAATACATTCCGCGCGGAATTGATGTGTCGGCGCTTACCAAAAAATATCCGCAAGGGATGTTTCAGATACGCATCTCATTCAGAAAAAAGAATATCAAATACCGTATTCCCTCCGATGCCGATGAAGCCTTTGCCTCGCTGCCGCAGCCGCCCGATATAATCGAAGTAGATTTGTCGCCCAACGAAAGGAGTTTCTGGAATTATTGGGAAGATTTGGATTATGATGAGCGGAATACCTATTGGTCAAATAAAAACAACCCCTATCATCCTGCTTTTTATATTCCGCGTTTTAACAGTAAGAATTTGATAAAGCGGAATATTCTTATCTCGGATGTTGGTATTATAGCGAAAAAAACAACGAGCGGGAAACTCTACATCACCGTTGCCGACATCAAAACAGCGCAACCTATCAGCGGAGCAGACATTACCTGCTATTCGTATGTTGGTTCTAAAAACGCAGGGCTCAAGTCGGACAAAAACGGCTCCGCAGTTCTCGAAGACGCCTCCAAGGCAGTGTTCATCGCGGCAAGCTATAAGGGACAGACTTCATATTTGAAAATTGGAGCCGGAACGGGATTGAGCGTCAGCCATTTTGAAACCGGCGGCGAAAAAAACGTAGGCGGCGTAAAGGGATTTATTTACGGAGAGCGCGGCGTATGGCGACCGGGTGATCCGCTCTATCTTACCTTTGTGCTGCAGGATTTACAGAAAACCCTCCCCGCGGATATTCCAGTCTCTTTTGAACTTTCCGATCCGCTGGGGCGGGTAACGGAGTCGCGTCTCCTAACCCACTCGGTAAACGGCTTTTATCCGGTGGAAACAAAAACCGCCGCAGGTGCAGTAACCGGTTTATGGCAGGCCAAGGTAAAAATCGGCGGGCAGGAATGGACACGACCTTTGCGTATTGAAACGGTCGTACCAAATCGTCTATCGGTTACATTAGAACCGGAGAAAAAAATGCTAACCAGCGGTACGAATAAGTTTACGCTTTCGGGGGCATGGCTGCATGGAGCGCCAACACCCCATTACAATGCGGATGTTGCTGTGTTCTTTACCGCGGCGCCGGATAATTTCGGTTATGCTGATTTTAGCTTTACCAATCCGGCAATCGAAATGAAATTGGAACGCTCAACTATTTGGGAAGGATCTTTAGACGGTTCCTCCAAGGTACATTTTACCAAACAGTTCACCATCGGCGCGGATGATCCTGTACCGGGAAAACTACAGGCGCATTTTGTCAGCCGCATCTTTGAACCGTCGGGCGCTTTTTCTACCGCACAAAGCGCTTTCCCGTATTCGCCCTATAGCCGCTATGTCGGTTTACGGCTGCCGAAAGGTGATGCCGCACGAGGAATGCTTTTAACCGATGTTCAGCATACTGCCGATGTACTGCTGATCGATGAGAACGGAAAACCGGTTTCTTCCGCGGAACTTTCGTATACGATTCATAAATTGGATTGGAAATGGTGGTGGGAAAAAGATGCCTTTACCGATGCAACGTATGTCTCAAGCAACTCATCGTATGAAATTGTACGCGACTCGGTAACAGTGACAAACGGAAAGGGGAGCTTTCAGTTTGAAATAAAATACCCTTCATGGGGACGTTACCTCGTTACGGTCTCCGATGGACTGCACGGACACAGTGCGGCAAAAATCGTGTATATTGACTGGCCGGGATGGGCGGGGCGTGCGCAAGAAAACGGTTCGGGTAGCGCAGCGATGGTTACGCTCATTACCGACAAACGGCAGTATAGCACGGGTGAAACCGCTTCCATTTCGTTTGCCTCAAGCGCCGGAAACCGAGCCCTCGTTACGGTAGAAAAGAACGGCGAAATTCTCAAACAGGATTGGCTTGAAACCGCTAAAGATACCACGGTGTATAAACTGAAATTGACGGAAGCAATGTCGCCGAACGTGTACGTGCATATCACGGTATTGCAGCAACACTTGCAAACGGCGAACAGTTTGCCGATCCGCCTTTACGGTATCGTGCCGGTGATGGTCGATAATCCCGCTACCAAACTCAATCCGGTGATTACCGCTCCGGCAGTCTATGCGCCCAACGAAAAAGCGGTTGTCTCCGTATCCGAACAAAACGGAAAACCAATGACATTCACGCTGGCTGTGGTTGATGAAGGGCTTTTGGGGTTAACGAACTATCACGGACCGGAGCTGAGACGCGAATTCTATAAGAAAGAAGCATCGCAGCTTTCGAGCTGGGATTTATATAAGTATATTATGAACGCTTACAGCGGAAAGCTTGAAACGTTGCTTGCAATCGGCGGTTCCGAAGACATCATCGATAACCGTGATCGGAACAGCAATCGATTTAAGCCGGTGGTGCAATACCTCGGTCCCTTTACGATTGCCGCCGGTGAAAAGAAGCAGCTTTCGTTCGATATGCCTGAATATGTCGGCGCTGTGCGGGCGATTGCGGTTGCAGGCTTTAACGGCGCTTACGGTATTGCGGAAAAGACCGTTCCCGTAAAGGCAGACTTTATGATACAGGCAGCGCTTCCCCGCACACTCGGCATCGATGAGCGTATTGAAGTACCTGTTACCGTATTTAACGGAACGGATTCCGTGCAAAACGCAAAAATCACCTTGAATACAAAAGGCGCCATTCCGTCTTTCACCGGCGAAAAATTCGTCAAAGTCCCTGCATCTTCGGATATGACTGTTACGTTCACAGTAAAAACAGAAGCCGCCGGTATTGCCGATTTTACTGCCGCAGTAAAATCGGATAAAGGTTTTGCGCAGTCAGTAACGCCGGTAGCAGTACAGGCGCGGGGTATTCCCGTAACCTACCGCACTCCGTTTACGTTGAAACCTTCGGAGAAAACGATTGTGAGCGTACAAAGTCCGGGAGAAGTCAGTTCGACAACACTGTCGTTGGAGCTTTCCTCCATACCGACGCTCAACTTGGCGAGTCGCCTCGACTACCTGATTCGATATCCGCATGGGTGCATCGAACAGATTACCTCCGGCGGCTTCCCGCAGCTCTACCTTGCAGACTTTGCACAGCTGTCGCCGCAGGAAAAGACGCGCATTCAAAAACATATCCAGTCGGTTATCGAGCGCTATCCTCAGTATCAAACCGCATCGGGAGCCTTTGCATACTGGCCGGGTAATGGCACGCCTTCCGCATGGGGTTCAAGCTATGCGCTTCACTTTTTAACGGAGGCGCAGAAACAGGGCTATGCAGTGCCGGATTCGATTAAAAAGCCCTTGACCTCATGGCTCGCTTCCTCTGCGGCTGAGTGGGAATCCTATAATGAGGATTCGGCTGAAATACAGGCGTATCGACTCTTCTCGCTTGCGCTTGCAGGCAGTCCGAATATCGGCGCGATGAACCGATTGAAAAATGAACGCCTTGATACCTCCGCCGCGCTGCTGCTGGCGGCTGCGTATTCTTTGACGGGTAGGGACGACACGGCGGAAGATGTCTTTGCAGATGCGCTCAGCACACTAACGGCAAAAACGCCGTATCGGTACACTGGTGGCTCTTTCGGTTCGTCCACTCGCGTGCAAGCGCTCTATTTGATGGTATGTACACTGTTGCATGATGAGCTCAAGGCAGCGAAAGCCGCCCGCGGGGTTGCAGCCGTGCTTTCCTCCGATGATTGGTGCAGTACGCAGGAAACCGCATGGTTACTCTTCTCACTGTTACCCTACTACAAAAACCGTGAAGCCGCCTCGTGCAGCTATGCCGTTGCAGCGAACGGAACAGCGCGGCAGGGACAGCTTAAAAACGCTTCGATTATCGAAACCTTGCCTGCGGGAAGGGAGAACCAACAGACTATCGAAGTAACGAACACCGGAAAAGCGATCCTCTACGGCGTTTTAATCGCAGAAGGTATGTCTATACCGGGAACAGAGCAGCGCCAGAATGAAAATATCGTTCTTGATGTGTGGTACACCGATTCTGACGGAGATAGAATTTCTCCAGCCGATTTAAAAGTCGGCGATTCATTTGTTATCACTCTACGTGTAGATAACCGTATGTCAAAAAAGATCGAAAATATCGCACTGACTTTCCCCATCCCGACGTGTTGGGAAATCAGCAATGATCGGATAGCTTTGGACAGCAGCCACGGCTCGGATTCTTTCGCTTACCAAGACATCAGGGACGACGTTGTGTATACCTACTTCGATCTGCCCCGTAATGATTCGGTAACGTACAAGCTCTATGCGACGGTTGCCTATAAAGGGGATTACTTTATACCCGCTATTCATACGCAAGCGATGTACGATAATTCGATTAGGGCGGTATATCCGGGTCTCAAAGTGTCCTTTTGAAAATATGCATACCGTCTACGGCGTTGCTACACAAAAATAAATGCTCGACGTACAGGAAGTACGTCTCCGCTTTATTTTTGTTCGC
>CAUVHB010000091.1:0-5969 GCA_963551335.1 uncultured Treponema sp. | reverse complement strand
GTTTGTTTGTTTGCATATCAACGATTCCTTATCATACGGGGATGTCCCAAAAGTTGGTTACTTTTTCGACATCCCCGCTACTCTTTGCACAGTGCCCTGTGCCGTTATTTCCGAAAATCCCTCACCGTTTCTGCAAAGTCCCGCAGTGCGGCAGAAACACGCACGGTTACGGCAGCCGTATCCATACCGCTCAAGAGCTCGATCCCTTCATCGATATGTCCAACAGCCCATATTCTAAACCGCTTTTCTGCGATTGCTTTGACAACCCGTTCCGGTAAAAAAAGATTGTTTTTATTCTGCTTTGGAATCATCACTCCTTGAGTACCGCTCAGTCCGAGGATCGTACAGGTGTCAAAAAAACCGGTAATTTTTTCCGAAATACCGCCTACCGGCTGCACCATCCCCAGCTGATTTAAGCTGCCGGTTACTGCAATATCCTGCCTAAGCGGTATCTTTCCGATTGCAGAAAGAAGCGCAAAAAACTCGGCGCAGGAAGCGGAGTCTCCGTCGATCAGACCATAGGACTGCTCAAAACAGATTGCAGCGGAAATCGACAGCGGAAAATCTGGCGCGTATTTTTGCCGAAGAATCGAACTGATGATGAGGTGCGCCTTATCGTAAATTTCGCCGGAAAGCCCCGCCTCTCGCTCAATATTGATAATCCCCGCAGTGCCGGGAGAGGCTTGCGCGGTAACGCTCACCGGTATGCCGAAGGTATGGAAGCCCCGCTCTTCAACCGCAAGCCCGTTTACCTTTCCGACTGCGGTACCGGAGGCATCAATTAAAATCTCTTTAAGCTGCACCATCTCAGCAAATTTTTCTTCGGGTAAGGCTGCAAGGTAATGCCTCCGCTCAATGGTTTTGGTGATGATCTCATCGGTAATACAGTCAGAGCCGACCGCCTTTGCCGTGTAATTTGCCTCTGCAACAAAATCCGCGAGCTTGGTAAACTGCGCGGAGATTAAATGGCGGCTTTCCGAAAGCTCAACTGCATAACTGAGCAATTTCGCATAGCCAGAATCGCTAAACGGCAGCGAATGCCGCTCCTTCACAAAGGTTTCGATGAGCGCTAACACGGCAGCTAAGTTTTCATCCGTCAGCGGCATCACCGAATCAAACTCGGCGCACACCTTAAAGAGCTTATAAAAGTCGGGATCCTCTTGATACAAAATCTCGTAGGAATACTCACCGCCAATGATGATAACCTTAAGCTGCGCAGGAATCGGCTCCGGTTTTAACAGCGAAGGACTATGCGTACCGGAAGGCGGCAGCTGTATGGTAACCTGCCCCGACTGCAACACCCGTTTCAGATACACCCACGAATCTTCTTCTTCCAAAAGGTCTTTTAGCCTCAGCACCAAAAAGCCGCCGAAAGCGCGATGTACCGATCCTCCGCGCAGCCGTAAATGCCCGTTCAGCAGCCCGTCCTCTTCATCGCCGTGTCCTTCAATCGTCCCGAAGAGATTGGAAAAGCTCGGCTGGTTCTCGTCGATAACGTAGGAGGTATCATCGATATTTTCACAAATCAAATTGAGTGCATAGCGCCCAAAAAACGACTTCTTGTGCCGCGGAGACTTAAAGGGCGCTGCATACATCACGGCACGGGCGATCAAATCCGCCTCGGTCTTGGTTAAAAAAGACGCAATCTTTTCATTGTGTTTTTTCTGCGTATCGGTTTCGGCAGGATAGCTATTCAATAGAGTCCGAGGCTTTTCAAGTTCCGCCGCGATGATCGGTTTTAGTAAATCGATATAGAGCTGCTTGAGCTTTTCTTCCGCCTCCGTGCGATTCTTTCGCAACAGCGCAAAAAGGTCAGCCATCTCATCAAGCGAACGATAATATGTTTCGCGCAAAGTGTTGAGCGCTTGCTCGGAAAACTTTTTCCGCGCTACCTGTAGCTGCAGCTCCCCGAACGGAACCTCTTTCCCTTTAATGAGCGGAATCAAATCGACGGATTGATTGGAGTCATCTTTCAGCTGCAAGAGTTTAAATCCCCGCGACAGCATCGTCACTTCAAAATTTGCAAGCAAAGAATTTTCGTCGCTGTCTACCGCCGACATAATCTTTTTTTGAGCCGACAAAAAATCCTCCGACTTTTCAATCTGCAGCGCCTGTTTATAGATTGCTTCAACCGCATTTTTGAGGCTGTGCTGAAATTTCTTGCCCGCCCCCGCCGGAAAAAACAGCGCAACTGGTTCCGACGGATGCCGGTAGTTATGCGCATACGCAATATCTTGCATGTCGGCGGTATTTGGTTTATAGTCCTTGAGCAGCGAAGAGAGAACCGTCCGGCGACCTGTTCCCGGTGCCCCCATAATAAAAATGTTGTAGCCGTCGTCCGGAATACGTAAGCCGAGTTCCAATGCGGAAACAGCGCGGAGCTGCCCGACGATTGGCGTATGCGGCGCCTGTGTTTTTAATGCTGCGATTTTCGATTCCGGTATAGTAAATTGAATTTCGGAAAGCGGAAGCTCCGGTACCGAAGTCCGCTCTGGGATGTTTGACGTTGGTGATGTATTCAATCGCTTCAATCTCCTCAATATGACTACATATTATAACTGCATATTAGCAGAATCATGATTGCACATAAACGGAATCTCTCAAAATGATGGTGTTTTTGAAGATTCCTGTATTTCAAAAGGAAAAAACATGACCGATCTATTACTAAGCGAGCTTGTCGTTTTGCTCCTCTTACTGCCGGTATTACTGCGCCCGTTTTCAAAAAGCTTAAAAAAGGGGAGCGCGGTTCCTATTCTACCTTTTCTGAGCCTTTTTGTCTGTATCTGTATTCTCATCGGACAAGGCATTGTCCTCTCCCTTTTTATCGTCATTATATTTGTGCTGATTATCTGCCTTTCAGAAGTAATTCGTCTGATTGCATTTTTCCAAGGAGTGCTCAACGATTTTTACGGCATCGCATCGATGATACTGCGTGTTGTGTTATTGTGTCTTTTTTGCGGAGTTACCTATTGCGCATTCAGATATGCACCGGAAGCGCATATCAGAACCGAACATCCGCTGACTGTCCGCTCGATCGAATTGACCGATAGAACTGCTGCCGATACCGGTAACAATAGCGTCGAACAAACTGTCGATTCAGCTTCATCTGATTCTTCCATTCCGCCTACTCTATCCGCCCCGCGTAATCCTATCGAAGGATTGTTGATTGAGCGGCAAGGCGGCGCCGATAAAAGAGCGCTGGTGATTATTGCTGAGGTCTTCCCCTACTCCGGGCAGCCTGAAACGCTTGCCGCTCTTCTGGCGGATCAAGGCTATACCGTTGCTGAAATTACGAGGCTTAAACCACGTGGCATTATTCCCCGTACCGAGCTCTACCAAAAATTGCTGCACCTCGTCGGAAAAAAAGAGCAACGGTATTTAGCAAAAGAAGATGACCCACAGACAGCTGCGTTCTTTGCTGAGTTTCTCGAAAAAACGGTTGCGCGCTACGGACGTAATAAGCGGATATTTTTATATGCGGAAGGAATCTATACCGATTTAGCCGCGCACTTTTGTACGGAACATCCCGGTGTATTTACCGGCGTGTTCTTTTGCCTCTCCGAAGAAGAGCCGCTGCCGTCCGCCCCCGACGGATGGGTACAAACTATGCGGGAACACAATCCTGAACTTCCCTCCGATGACAATGCAGCGCCAGATACTACCGCCCTATCTGAGGCGCCTATGACTGCCGCTGCCCAGCCGACTTTGCCCGAAGCGACGCCGCAGTCGCTTACCGCTCCCGCACAGCCGGAGCGGACGCTGCCGTTCTGTTATTACATCCGCCCCTACCCCGAACTTGCAGGATTCGGACAACTACGCGCAGAGGATGCCCTCGCGACGGAACTCTTAGGCAGCGGCCGCAGTATCGGTAGGCAGGACAAAGCCGCAGCAGCCGCGGCATTTAACCGGTATGCACTACTGTTTTGAACTGCTGACCCCTGAGACCATCTATGACGCGGCTGCATTCGTGCAAAAGCACGAATACCGCTGCATCGATCTTGCAGCGCAGCTGCGGCTTTGTCTGTATCCGGCATACACCGCACGGTATAAAAAGGCGGCGGCTGTCTATGCCTGCCCGCAACGGCATACGTATCCGCAACAGCAAAGACGCTGCTGCGGGGTCTTACTATTCAGCACGTATGGACTTTTGCTCCACTGTATCGATACGGAACTTCCTGAAAAAACGGTCTTGGCTTTTGGGCGATTTTTTTTGGGGCAAAACTTTCCCTGTCAAGGCTTTCCCTATACGGAACTCCATGCCGTTGCGGGCATCGGCGAGCACACACGCCTTTTTGAACGGATCATTGCAGAAACTGCCGCTGCGCAACATACACCAGTTCGGCTCGACGCCGCCGTCAATTACTCCCTGATGCGGCATACCAAACCTTGTACAGATGCATTTTTTAAAGCGGCGCAATCAAAGCTCAATGCTGTAACCGTACAGTCCATGCGAAGTGCCGCGCTGTCGATTGAGCGCGCAACGGAAAACGATCTTGCAGAACTCCTCCCGCTCCAGCTTGATTATGAAAACACCGAAGTTGCCTTCAAAGACCACCCGATAAATCCCGCCGTCTGTAAACTGTCGTTGCGCGCTCATCTTAAAAACGAATACATCTACAAGCTTTCAGTAGGCGGGCGCATTGTTGCAAAGGCCGGAACCAATGCGCAGGGGCTTCATTGGTTCCAAATCGGCGGCGTCTACACCCTGCCCGAATACCGGAACAAAGGATTAGCAGCTGCCGCTGTTGCGCATATTATCAATACCCATAGCGTAGAAGCGCACGGATTTGCGCTCTTCGTTAAAACCGTCAACACAGCCGCCCGCCGCGTATACGAAAAGCTCGGCTTTGAGCAATGCGGTATGTTTAGAATGAGTTACTGGAAAGCGGGAAAGCATAGGTAACGCGCTTACCTCAACCGCTCGCTCAACATCCATATCTTTGACACTGTAACAACGCAACGATACCCATCGCAAGCGCCTTTTGAAAATAATCTTTACTCAAAGGAATAGCTCAAAGTTTCCACTAAAAATGCATGAAACGGCAAAGATATTAAAACAATTTCGCGATTCCGTTCAAAAGATACTATCGAATAGGTAAACATTTTTGTTTGTAATATTTTCGTTTTCCACCGTAGTCCAGACAGGTACGAAACGAAAGTCCTAATTTTTCTTTGAATGAAGATATATCCGAATACTCGCAAACACAACCGCAAGCAGTACATTTACATGCTGCATATACATCAGCAAAAAGAGGGGTGTTAGGCTTATTCATAGTGAGTCTACATTCTTAGAATACGAACTATATGTTCTTGTTCAAAAACTTCATATATCAAACGATGCTGTATATTAATTGTGCTTCAGTGTTTTCCCGTTGAATCACCAACTAACGTTTCGTAAGGCGGAGGATTTTCAAAAGGGTTATTCTTTATAATTTCAATTCAATGTTTTACTGTTGATTTTAGATTTGACAGTTCAATTTTTTTACTATCTTTTGCTCCTATTTTGAATAAACTAGAGTCCACATCACCAGTCAAGTTCCTTAATGCTCTTTTCCAATGGCTCTTTACTTGCTGCAATAATAGATTCTCTCATTCCCGGAATAGAACACAAATACAAGGTTTCTTGAATAGCATTCCAGTCATCTTCTGAAATTAAAACCGCATTATTTCTTTTGCTTTCTGTTGCCGGAAATGATAATCAGTTCATGATAATCTTTTGTTTGGTCAATGAGATTATAAAGGTTAGTCCTCGCTGCCGTAACGGTTATTACTGTCATTTACACACCTCCATCAGAACACATAGCGTACGAATAATCGTACGCTATGTCAAATTATTTCGATTGGTTCCGTACATACCTGCTTTTTGGCAGATCAACCTAACAGGGCGGCGGATAAGCTGCAAGAAGCGAGAAAACCGAAAGTTTTTTGAGCTTCGCCGTCAGCTTAATCCGCATGTTGGACGGCGCTGT
>CAUVHB010000090.1:0-6038 GCA_963551335.1 uncultured Treponema sp. | reverse complement strand
GTCGAGTTTGCATTTTGCAAACTCGCTCATTGTATGCCGTTTCTCAGCTTCGCTTACGAAACGGCACGAATGCAACAGTTTCCAAAATTCATATTTTGTTCAACTGTTGCATTTTATAGGAACGGGAAAGATGGTGCAAAAAACAATAGGTCTACTGTTTATACGGCTTTGTGTTTTTCAAAATATTTTTTGACGAGGTTTTTTGTGATAAGCGCTCCGCCTATCCCGCCGGCAAGGGCGCAGCATACCATAATATACCATATCTTTCCATTGAATGCTAATTTTGCGAGCGAGTGTGCATAGGCAAATCCGCGGCGTTTTTCCAAAAGGCTCATAAACCGCTCGTAATGAACGAGCAGCAGTATGTCCGGCGCAGCCATATTCAGATTGAAAAAGACAAAGGACAGCCGATACAGCTTCTGCGATTGGTATTTGCCCAAAAACAGCATCAACTCTGCCGTAAGCGCCGCCGCTAATGAAAAGAGCATCGCATATAAACTATGATAGCATGTAACTGCCGTAACAAGTCCCCCAAACAGCAAAGCCGCACCGAATTTCTGAACCTTTAGCATACCGTACATATACACTGCGCTGCCGAGCAACCCAACCGTCAGCGGCGCAAGAAAATACAGAAGAGGCGAAAGAGCGGCAGACCCTATCTGAATGATGAGCGTCAGCACGATGTACACCGCGCCGAACACACCGGTAGAGATAAAATCTTTAACGCTCATTTTTTTATCTGATGATGACGTTGTACTCATCGTTTCGTAACTCCTCATCAATGACAGCGTATAAAAGCAAGCAACTGTTTGAAAGACTCGTACAAGCTGCCTACAGTTCTTTCTATCGGAGCTCTACATCCGTTGCTTTACCATTGCGCTCGGCAAAGTTCTCTCCGTTCGCGTTTGGCTCCTTAAAGACCTTAAAGCGCACCGATGTGCCTTCCGCAATCTTCTTACGGCGCGATGATTTGGTAAGGTTGGTAAGACCAAAGTAGAAATCGCCGTGATCGACAGTTTCGATAATTCCCCAGTTCCCCTTAAAGCGCTTAATAGTGCCTGTCAGCATATCAGTGTTTTGTCGCTCTTTCGCTTTAATCCAATGGTTGGGCGGAACGAGCTTATCAGTTGTCATCTCATATTGTTCAGGGAAAGCTTCAAGAATTTCACGGAGCGTATTGTGGTTATATGATCGGGGGTCAAACTCCGGCATACTCCGCCTGATGGATTTTCCCAAATCAGAAAGGCTCACCCATCCGTCTTCCGTCATCCGTGAGTTTTTATAGGCATGGTTGAGTAACTTTTCGAGAGAATCGAAAGGAGAATCTTGGCTTTCCTCTTCCGGAGTGGTGGTGCTATCGAGGTTTTCCAAGTATTTAAATTCATTGCAAGCATTGACCCAAAGCGCTTTGGCATTTTGTTTTCCAATACCAAGTACGTACAGTCCGTATTCCCGCAATTTCAGCGCGAGACTATAGTAGTCGGAATCAGTCGAAACAATGCAAACTGCGTTAATGCTTTTATTGGTATTAGCTAACTCGATAGCATCCATAATAATGGTATTATCGGTAGCGTTCGGACCGTTACGGAATTGCTGTACCGGCCGGATGGGAATTTTTTCAAGCCAACTTTTCCATCCATTCATATTCGGCGTTGTCCAGTCGCCATATAAGCGTTTTATCAGTAATTCACCTTCTTTAGAAACTTCGGTAATGATAGCTTCCAAAAAACTCGGCGGGATGTTATCTCCGTCAATCAGCAAGACATATTTTCTATCCATACTGACTATTGTATCCTTATTTTCATATTTTGCAAGTAAAAAGATATTAGGATAAACGCATCAGACTCAAATGACCTCACAGCTCCAATTATTTTAGGTTTTTGCTCTACTCAGCCTCATACGTTTCCCCTCTGCTGGACAAAATGTGCGAAATTTTATTTCTTTAAAATACAACAGTTGAACAAAATATGAATTTTGGAAACTGTTGCATTAGTGCGCGAAAAGCGCGCACATCAATACGCAAGTTTTCGAAAGAAAACTTGACGGTTAAGGTGAGCGGCGTCATTGCAGACGCTCACCTTATACCTATGAAATTTCGCACAAAAAGATGTCGCATTAAATGTAAAACAGTTTAATGAAGGATAATTCTTAAAATGAAGATAATGAATAATACCCATGTAACAATCGGGATTTGCTTGAACTTACCGGTTACTGCCTTCAAAATAACGTAGGAGAGGATACCGTAAACGATACCTTCGGCGATACTGTAGGCAAACGGCATCATAACGATTGTTAAGAATGCAGGGATACCTTCCGTCGGATCGGTAAAATCAATTTCGGCTGCCGCGCTCAACATCAAAAATCCGACGATAATCAGAGCCGGAGCTGTTGCCGCCGATGGAATCAACAGGAACAGCGGTGAGAAAATCAACGCGATTAAAAAGAAGATACCGGTTGTAAAAGCAGTTAATCCGGTTCTTCCACCGGCTGCAACACCGGAGGTACTTTCGACAAAGCTGGTAACTGTAGAAGTTCCCACCATAGCGCCGAAGACGGTTCCGATAGCATCGGAGAGCAATGCTTGCTTTACGCGCGGAATATTCCCATTTTTGTCGGTAAGACCTGCACGGTTGCTGACGCCAACTAAGGTGCCGACCGTATCAAAAATATCAACAAACAAGAATGAGAAGAATACTGTAAAGAACTGGAAGCTGAAAATATTGCTAAAATCAAAATTCCAGAAAGTCGGTGCTGCCGGCATACTCACAACTGACCAATTTTCCCAACCTCCGAACGGTACGGTAACGCCCATCGGGATACCGATAACCGTAGTAATCAAAATGCCAAGAAGAATTGACCCCGGGATATGCAGTACATACAATACGGCGGTGATAACCAAGCCAATAATTCCCAAGAGCGCAGGACCTGCGGTAACATTGCCAAGACCGACTAAGGTTGCGGGGTTATCAACGATAATGTCCGCATTTTTCATACCGATAAGGGTGATGAAAAGACCGATACCAGCTGCAACCGCTTTTTTTAGATTGATGGGAATTGATTCAACAATTGCTTCCCGCACATTGAGAAAAGAAAGCAGAATAAACAGCAAACCTTCGAGGAATACTGCGGTCAATGCCATTGCAGGGGAATACTTCATTCCGATAACAACGGTATACGTAAAGAACGCATTTAAACCCATACCGGGCGCGAGCGCAACAGGCAGATTGGCAAGTACCGCCATTATCAAGGTTGCAACTGCCGCAGATAACGCGGTAGCAGTAAACACACTGCCGGGGTTTAAGCCAGCATCACTTAAAATGAGCGGGTTAACAGCAAGAATATACGCCATTGCAAGGAACGTGGTCAATCCTGCAATGATTTCGGTACGCACATTTGTTTTGTGCGCTTGAAGCTGAAAGAGTTTTTCCATAAAGTAGCCTCCTTTTAGAATAAATAAGTACCAATCAGCATTATGAGCAGTGTAGCATAAAATAGGTGTTTCCGCAATAAAATTTTTTGCTTATCATTTTACTATTTTAAATTGAATATTTTAATTAAAGATTTGAAAAACTATCATTTTTTTGAAGATAAGCCAATTTAACCATTCCTATCGAAGCGAAAACATTCTACACTCCCTGTAGGGGTACGCATCTTCTAAAAAATATTGTTGAATTGACCAAGGGGGGCTTTTTTCGTACATTATCATAATGAATACAAATTATGACATTATTATTATCGGCGCCGGCGCGGCGGGTATGGCTGCGGCGCAATATGCGTGCCGTTCAAACTTAAAGGTGCTGGTACTGGAAGAAAAAGCACCGGGCGGACAGGCGATTTTAATCGATTCACTTGAAAATTATCCCGGATATGCCGAACCGATTAACGGTTTTGAGTTTTCCGAAAATATGCGCAAACAGGCTGCAGGCTTTGGCGCAGAATTCTCTTTCGATAAGGTAGAATCGGTAACAAAGAACAGTGATAAAACCTTTACTGTACAAACGACTGGCGCAACCTACACGGCGATTGCCGTTATCCTTGCAACGGGAGCGGAACACCGCAGCCTTGGGGTAAAGGGCGAAAAAGAGCTACAGGGCAAAGGCGTTTCGTACTGCGCTACCTGCGACGGGCCTTTCTTTCGGAATAAGCATATCGTTGTCGTCGGCGGCGGTGATGCTGCGTGCGATGAAGCGCTCTTTCTTGCCAATCTGACGGATACCGTTACGATGGTACACCGCCGCGACACATTCCGTGCGCAAAAGGCACTCGTTACCAGAACATTGAACAATCCCCACATAACGGCGATATTCGATACGACCGTTACGGAAATTAAAGGAACTGATAAAGTAACGGCAGTAGCGCTGCGGAATGTAAAAACGCAGGAGGAGCGGGAACTTGCCTGCGATGCGGTTTTCTTTTTTGTTGGTATGAATCCTAAAACGGAATTATTCCCCGACGCTACGAAAGATGCGACGGGATATATCGTTACCGATGAGGATATGCGAACCTCTATCGAGGGACTTTACGCAGCGGGCGATGTGCGCGCTAAGTCTTTCCGGCAGGTGGTTACCGCCGTTGCTGACGGCGCTATTGCCGCCCATACGGCCGCAGCCTACATCGATAATTTGCGCAGTTAATCGCCTTGCAGCGTAAACATCTTTTTGCCGCCGTCTTATTCGGTGCTGCGCTGTTGGTTTTACCGCAGCTCAACATTCAACTGAATGCTCAGACTCAAACCGCCGGTCTTAAAACCCTGCCCGACTTTTACGACCCCGTACCCGCTGCGGAACTTGCAACCCGGATTACGGAGGCAATGACCGATGAGGAGCTGCTGTCCCAAACATTTATGTTCGGATGGGCGGGGCAGGCGCCGACCGACCTTTTAATGAGCTGGATTACGGAACGGAGCCTTGGCAGTATTAAAATATTCGGCTGGAATACTGAGGATAGCGTTGAGCTAGCAAAGGCGGTGAGCCTTTTACAAAAAAAAGCTAACAGTACTCGTTTCCGTATCCCGCTCTTTGTTGCAACCGATCAGGAAGGCGGCTGGATACGCCACGTTAAAGGTCGCACGTCGGAGACACCCGGGAACCTCGCCATCGGCGCCTCCGGTTATCCGATCGATGCCTACTACGAAGGTTTTTATATTGCCCGCGAACTTTCGGCGCTGGGCATCAACCTCAATTTTGCGCCGACGGTAGACCTCTATACCAACCATGAATCTTCCATTATTGGACCGCGCTCTTTCGGGCAATCGCCGGAGGCGGCGGGAATCTTAGCTCGCGCCTTTATGCAGGGGAGCAAAAAGGCAGGCGTACTGACAACCGCCAAGCATTTTCCCGGACACGGAGACACCGCGTTGGACAGCCACGGAAAGTTGCCGAGCATTGCCATCTCCAAAGAAACTTTCTATAACCGTGAACTAGTGCCGTTCCAATACCTTATCGAAGCGGATGTACCGGCAATTATGACGGGACACTTACACTTCCCCGCCGTATCTGAGCATGGGGAGCCTGCCTCATTCTCTCAGTATTTACTGCAAACCGTACTGCGCGGGCAGCTCGGGTTTACGGGTTTAGTCATCACCGACGATATGATGATGCATGGGGCAATCCGCTATGCCGGTACCATCGCTAAAGCTGTACAGCTTGCACTGGAGGCAGGCAACGATATTATCGAGTCTTCTACTACGCCGCGCCTCTATGATGCATTTTGGACGGAAAATTTGCAGCGGATGCAAACGAACGAAGCATTTAGGCTGCGGGTTAAGGACGCGGCGCGCAGAATTATCGAAGCAAAACTCCGATATTTCAAAAGCGGTAATGCGGTACCGCTGTACCCTGATGTATATACTATTCTCGAAAAGCTGCCGGACGCCGAAGGACAGGCATTCTTTCTTTCTCTTGCAGCGCGGGCAATTACCGTTGTCCGGGGCAAATACATTCCGTATACTCCCAAAACTGGAGAAAAGATACTACTTGCCGGCTCATATTCCGCTTTTTTGCAGGCAGGCTTAAAACGCTTTCCCACTGCGCAAACCA
>CAUVHB010000089.1:0-6046 GCA_963551335.1 uncultured Treponema sp. | reverse complement strand
TATTTTCAAAAGCGCTGGGGAATGCACCGTCTATTTCAAAACGGACATGGATGTCTGTGGTTCTACGTAGCAGCGATGTTTTTGCAACGCAAAAACTCGCGTCCAGAAGTGTACACGGATGTACACTTCTGGACAGTCTATTTCAAAAGGCTTACGTGTTCGCGCCTTGTAATTGCAGAACGGACAAGGATGTCCGTGAAATTGAGCAGCAGTGAGTTTGCCCCGCAAACTCGACGTTGAACAGTGTACACGGAAGTATATTGCTTGATGAACGCGCAATGTTAGTGGCTGAAAATAAACTTTCCTTAAAATTGAACAACTGAACAAAGTGTGAACTTTGGAAGTTGTTCAATTAGTGCGCGAAAAGCGCACACGTCAATCCGCGATGTTTGCATTTTGCAAACTCGACGTTCTCTACCGCCTGAGGATGGCGGTGGTTATAACAGTAGCGATATTTTGGCTTGAGCCAAAATTCGCCATCAAGCAATGTACAAGGATGTACATTGCTTGATGAACGCGCTATTTCAGCGGCTGAAAATAAACGTCCCTTTCAACCATATAGCGCTTATTTTGTGTAAGGTTGCAAAGTCGCCCTTGCCATCATAGCCTTTGGTGTACACATCCCCGCCGAGTGCAACATTGATATTATCGGTGATTGCATAGCTAACCGAATAGGTACTGGATGTACTGCCGTAGTTTATATCGATAACGCCGCTTGCCGAGAGTTTCAGCGTATCGCGCAAGAATGTTTTACTTACACTGAGGCTGACAAAGCCCTTGTGCATCGGTCGCTCTATATCGTTTTTATGATTGAGAATGAGGTCTTCGAAATACTGAGCGCTCAGCGTCCACGAACTCTTGATCCAGTCAATACCTGCAAGCATCAGCAGCTGATGTTTTTGTAGTGCGGGGTTAAAGGTGAGCGGTATAGCACCCGAACCGGGTACCCCTTGAATAGGATTTTGATTTTTCGGTTCAAAATAGCGATCGCCTACCCATGCAGTTTCCAACCTGATTGTTACCTCTCCTGCAGGAATTGCTGCGTCAATGCCAATCATTTTTATACGGTAATATTCCTGATTAAGCGTAATAAAAAACTGTTCAGGTAAGTTCATTGCGTTTAATTTCGCATACCCGCTTTTTACAAAACGAGGATTTTTATCCCAGCCGTAAAAGCCAGAAACGGAAAAATCGATGCCGGGTAAAAAGAACGAAAAACGGGCGGCAGCTTCGGTGTCGGTAAACATCTTGGGCTTTTCGCTTTCCGTCTTTGTGTACTGAATTGGAATGGAGCCGAGCGAAGTTTTGGTATCGTAAAAATCGGGTGTGTCGATATAGTAGAGGTTATTTTTTGCACCGTTTTCAAAGCCGAAGCGCGGCAGTTTATTCGGTGTAAAAAACGGCACTGCAACCGCTTCAAACGTAAACAGATCGTGAAAAAAACGCAGGCGGATGCTGTCCGACGGGAGCCGCGCATCATCGCCGCTAAAGGCGATAAACTCCGAGCTGTCCCGCGCACTTAATACATCCGTGAGCTTAAAGCCGTCCGCCTGTCCCCATACAATAACTTGCCGCCCGACACTGATATCCCATATCTCACCAGAATAGCGATAATACGCTTCATTTAACCGGAAACTGGTACGCGCGGGGTTACGGTAATTGTATTCGGCTGCGGCGGAAATAACTGCATAAGAAGAACCGGCAGAGACCTCACCTTTTAGCTGTGCGATAGAACGCGAAGCTCCGTATTCGAGATTTTTTTTACCGCCGTTCCAGCGGACACCGTGCAGCGTTTCAATTTTACCGCTTATCGTGAATACCGGCTTTATACTGTCATCTTCTGCATCGTCGGAAAATTCATCATCTCCTAAATTGTCATTTGCTTGAGACGAAACTTCATCTCTGGAGAATGAATCGGTTGCTTGATATGCGGCTTCACTACCGGAGGAGGCATCAGCTGCTTGAACTATTCCTGCCTTTCCGTTTGTAGTCGCTACATTCTGCGCACTGCACGGAAACATCCGTACAAAAAACAGTGCACAACCAATAGCCCCTGACAAAAATGATTGTCTGTATTTTTGCCTTGTGTTCATATCGTCATTACTCCCATAAAAAGTCAAGAAGAAAGTATCAATTTTTGATTGACTTTTTACGCACGTTCGCAACGAAGTGAGAACGTGCAGATAATATACAAGTTTGCGTTTGAGCAAACTTGAGTAAATAAAAACCGTGCCATTTGTACGGCTTTTACTTTACACTCCTTACTTTTCGATAGCAGTATCCTATCAATTTACCGGTTGTCCGTATTCCCGCTTCATAGCTTCTGCAGAAATAACCCACTGTTTACCATATTTGCAAGCATCGATTCCGTTGACAAGCTTACCGTAAGCAATCGCTTTTCTCAGTGTACTTTCATGTAAGCCCCAAAGCAACGTTGCATCGCTCATCGCAATCAATCCGCCGAACGGAGTTTTTATTGTTTTTCCATTCTCATATAATTCGTCACACGATAAATCAAGCTCATCATTCCAAACAATACCGTAACCGCCTGTATCAACCGCTACATCGTTAAATAATTCAGGCTCATTCTCCAATCGTTTAAAAGCTGCCCATTTAGTAAAAAGTGGTTTGACATCATATATCTTTGTTAGACCTTCCGAAAACTGAATATATAAGCGATAATCAGACAAAGTATGAACTGCTCTCATCTTATGAAACATACAGCGTCTCCTTATTCAAGCGGAGGAAGCGATTTAAACTCCTGTGTTTCCCATATATGTAAAAGAGTTTTTTGATGAATACTCATCCACTCCCGTACCATCGATAATGCCTTCGGAGGTAAATGCCCCTCTACGTTGAGGATTTTCAGTAGCGGCTTAGTAAAACCGTCCCGCCAGCGCCTTTTGAAATAGACGGTGTAGATACAAGGAATACGGTAAAAAGTACCGCAGGCACGGTAAAAAATGTACATCCCTGTACATTTTTTACCTACGTGTTTGCAAGGCAAACACGTTACTGATTAGAACCACCGCCATCCGTGGCGGTACTGATACGTTGAGGATTTTCAGTAGCGGCACGGATGCCGCTGGTTCTATCAGAAGCGATGTTTCGGCTGTTGCCGAAACTCGCTGCCAAAAGCGTACAAGGATGTACGCTTTTGGCAATGCGACGCCGTAGATGCACCGTATATTTCAAAAGGATTACCTAATCTTTCCTTCTTCGAGAGAGTTCACCCTAAAATACGCATCGGGGATATTTTTGTTGAACTCATGCTTGAGCGTTTCGATAACAGTTGTGTGCTTGTTTTGTAAGTTATTCATTTCCATTTTTCCCGCAGTCCAAAAGCCATCTTTTTTCTCGATCTCGCTTACCCTCAGCGCTTTCAACAGCGAACCTTGCTCATCGTAAAATTCTGCCTTTACCTGCACCAACGATTCCTTATCGATCCACGAAACATATTTTGAGTACATCGATTTTTGTACCGGAACAGATTCAATCTTCCAGCAGTTTTTCCCGTCCACCGTTTCTTCCGCAAGCAATGTATACGTGTAGTCATCAAGCTTGTGTCCACTTATATCATCATAGGTAAAGTCGGTATTCATAAAATAATCTTGACTTGAAGAGCCGGAAATGCGCTTTGCTTTTTTGAGCGCAGGCATATAGAGCCAGCGGTCATCGCTTTTTGATGCATCATTATATGAAAAAGAAAGATAACCGACGCCTTTTACATCAGCGGGCAGCATGAACATCATTACCGTTTTTTTCTCGCTACCGTAATCCTTTGAATACGCCGTAACTTCGCGAACCCGCTTTTTACCACCGGAATTGATGAGCGTCATCCGCATCGTAAAGGAATCGGTTGCAGCTTTTTCGCGTTTATCAACCTTTTGCATAATCTCTTTACCTGTCAACTCTTGTGCAAATGCAAGGCTTACGGCCATCGCTGTAAATACGGTTAGCGCAATCAAATGCCTTGTTGTTTTCATACTATTATTTCTCCTCTTTTCCAAACGGTTTGCTGATGTAAATCAATACCGGCGTCATCAAATAGTCGGCGGCGAGCGCGGACAAAAGACCGACCGCAGCCAATACACCGAGACGTAAAATCGCATCAATCTTACACGTAAGATACACTAAAAATGTTGCAGACAAAATAATTGTTGTCATCGCAAGCGTTTTCCCAATGGAATAAAATGTTTTGAAGATTGCGCTGTCGTACGACTTTTCTTTGTCAAAAAGATACTTGGTGTGATTGGTAAAATGAATAGTGTCGTCTACGGCAATACCGAGAATCATCGGCATAATTGCCATCGTCATCATATCCAGCGAAATTCCCAGATACCCCATAATCGCCCCGATGACGATGACGGGAAAGATATTTGGAATAAGCCCGATCAGTCCCATTTTCACACTACCGAATACGAGTATCATCAAAATTGCAATCGCGATGAGCGATGTCAAAAAGGAATAGAGTTCACCGAATACGATTTTATTATTCAATTCTGCAAATTGCACGGCGGATCCGATTAAATAACAGTCTGCCTGCGGGAATAGTTCCGCGCATGTTTGCTCGATGGTTTGCATATTTGCTGCAAGTTCGTTCGCATCATACAAGGCAACATCGATCGCCATACGGAGCGTGCGGAACTCTTCATCCACCCAACGCGATGTTTGTCCGCCTGAAATTTCGTACAAGAACAACAACTGTGCAAGCAACTCTTCATCATCAGGAATCGTGTAAAACGCAGGATCATCGGAGTGCATCGTTTGATTCATCTCTTTGACCACATCCAAAATCGAAAAGATTTTTGGTACACCGTTATTCAATTTCGTCAGCCTAAAGGTTCCGATAAGCGTACTCAATGTGTCGAGTTTTTTGAGTACTTCAGGATTTTTAATTGCATCATCTTCATCAAAGGTAAGCATAATATTGTAGTTAAAATAAGAACCAAGCTGCGACTGCGTAATGTCATAGAGACGTTTAATATACGGAATACGCAATCCCATAAATTTAAAGAGGTCCATATTGACATCAATTCTGAATAGCGCAGGAATACACGCTGCAGTAATAAGAGTAAATGCGGCAATGATCGCTTTACGTCTTTTGATAACGGTATGCCCAAAGCGTTCAAACTGTGCGTCTAATTTTCGAGTACGCGAGATCTTTGCAGTATGGCCGCTTTCCGCATTTTTACCGACCTTATTATCTTTCCCAAAACTCATTAAAATAGGAATGAGGATGCTCACGTAGAAATACACAGCAAACACCATCGCGGCGCTCGTAGCTCCCATCCAGCGCATGGGCTTAAGGTCAGTTGTTAAAAACGACAAAACCGAAACAACGGTAGTAACGACTGTAAAAAAAAGCGGCCAGCCGGTATTTTCAATTGAATCGATTACGGCTTCTTTGCGTTTACCGATGACATAAAAACTAGTTTTAAATGAATTGACGAGGTGAATTGAGTAACCAACCGAAAGCGCCATTGCAAGCACAATCGGAACCGACATCATTTCCGAGTTTCCCACAATATGCAAAAAGCCCATTATGCCGAGTACTGTGGTAATGCCGAAGAAAGTTGCGAACAGCGGCACAATCGTTCCGCGCAGCGATCTTGTAAACACAATAAGCAAGATAATCATACACAGAAAGCTCAAGCCCACGCTTTTTGTCGTCTCGGATCTCATCACTGCTTTCTCTTCTGTTTCAGTATATGGAAGCCCCGCAGGTTTTATCGTATAGGCGGCGCTTTGATATTTTGGATTGGTAACGATGTCAATCGCTGCTTCTCCGATAACATACATAGGCGCCTTTGTCGAAGTTTTACTCCAGACTTTTTCAGGCGGCGTTGCTTTGAGCGAAAGCACCAACCATGTTTCCGTCGCATCCTGCGTTACGAGCTTATTGACAATCGACTTACGCGAAAGGATAAAATCCTTTGCAGCTTGTAATGTGGCAGGATCGGAAGGAATACCGTCCCGAAATGGATTGGTGATTTCTATACCTTCATCCGTACCAACGGTAATATCCGTATCGGTAATCGAAGTG
>CAUVHB010000088.1:0-6062 GCA_963551335.1 uncultured Treponema sp. | reverse complement strand
CGTCGGTCCTGCGAACGGCTCCAAACCTCGCGAGGTTATCCGGCACGTGTAGGGATTCAAACGCTTTGTGCTATAATTTGTGCTATAATGAGAGACTTTTTTACTTACGCCCGACCAGTATCATGGTTCGGGCGCGCTCGTTATAGGGGGAGCGGTCAAAGTCGCCGTATATTTCGACGGAAGTAAAACCGGCAGACAACATAAGCTGACGTAATTCGGTTGCGGCATAGAGGCGCTGCACAAAGGTGTGATCTGCCCTGAGTCCGTCTTTTGTGTAGAGCTGCCAATGCGAGCGTAAGCCCTCCCATGCGCCTTCTACCGTAAACTCGGTGAGCACGGTGTACCCACCCCGCTCGAACCATTCTCCGGCAGTAAAATCCCGCACGGCTATTTCCCTCCCTACCATTTCGAGGACAAAACAGCCGCCTGTTTTTAAGGATTGCGCAATATTGCGGATAATGAGAGCATCTTCTTCGATCGTTTTGCAATAGCCGAAACTGGTATACATATTGACTGCAATATCAAAAGCAGCGGGACGTACAAACTCCCGTAAATCAGCTTGCACCCATTCGATAGTTACATTTTCTGCCGCTGCCGCCTCTGCCGCTGCATCTAAAAACGGCTTGATAAGATCAACACCGGTAACCTGCGCCCCGAGAACGGCCAGTTCAACAGCGATACGACCTAAACCGCATCCTGCATCAAAAATTTTTAATTCCTGCGGCGAACGTCCCGCTCCGACAAGTTTGAAAATTCCTTCAGCAACAGCGGAGGCTTCCTTCCATCGCGAGGTGTCAAACATGATAGGTGCATACTGTACCCAAAAAGATTCATTTTCAAACCAATCGTTCATCTCAATCTTCACTTGCCTCCGCTTTCAGACTCACGCCACCGCTTGCACTACTGCGGATTGGTATTCGTACCCGTTTGTAAGAATGTATCCAAACCGGAATTCCGATTCACGCTGCCGTCGGCAATCAATTTTTGTTTCAGTACATTGGCTCGATGATTTTCAGGATCAAGTTTCAGAGCCTGATTCAACAGCGTAATTGCTTCCGGTAACCCGTTGCGTTCAGCATATATCCGCGCAGCTTCGTAGAGCATCTTACTCTGTGAGTGTTTGTCGGAAAGGAGTTCCGCCGCACGGGAAAAATACTTAATCGCCATATCAGGTTCATTGCGGGCATCATAGATGAAAGCTTGGTTAGCGGTCGCAGGAATTTTATAGCGGTTCTCGTTTTCCACCTCGGTAAAATCCTTTAGCGCCGCAGTTGAATACCCCTGCACTGCACGCCGGATGCCGTTGTAGAATACATCTTCATCATGATTGTCAGCCTTATCGATTCCGAAACAGGCGTTAAAATCGCCCGAAGAAGCAAAGTACCAACGTGCATACGCCTTGACCAACGGATCGTGAGGATGAGCTTCCAGTATTTTCCACATTTCTCCGTTTCCTTGCGTATAGTTTTTGGGCTGCACATAGCGGTATCGGAATTCTTCCAGTAGAAACCGTATATCATTACTATCGGCAACCATTGCACTCTCTAGTACTTGTTCGGCAGTAAGCGTAAATGCCGAAGAAACAAACAAGTTTTTTTCCATCTCTAACGAGAAAAAATCCTTGCTTTGCAGATATTCATCCAACGGATTGTTTTGATTACGCGCGGCATTAATAGCAGAACAGGCACGCACATACTGTGCAACAGCCGGATAATATCCAGGATTTTGCGAAATACAGTCAATCAATGCTTCGGCTTTTTCTTCTTCCGTCGGAGCTGTCATCGCTAAGTTATAAAACACTTCACTTGCAGAATCCGTATAACGGTCAACATATATGCGCCAAAAACCGCGTGCCTGCTCCATATCACCAAGCCCTGCGCTTGCATCAGCAGCAAGCAAGAGGTGGCGACGAGCGTATTCAAAGGCTTTGGGGTTGTTTTCTGGAATTCCTGCCATGTCGGCATACGCAAGTGAGTAGACTAAATCGTCCAGTACCGGTTTGAAATTTCCCATATCATACGCCAAACACGACCAAAAATAGGGGGAACGAAGCGCCTCTTCTTTAGCGATTCTGGAGCGCAGAGCTGCAGCCTGTGCAATGTTGCCTTGATGGGCAAGCATTACGGCAGCATTCTCCAAAAAAATATGTTCACCCGTAAGCCGAAATCCCTCTTGCCAAAATGAAACAGGTGTCCGATACGTTTGTTTTGCTTTATCCGCAAGGATAAGCGCCTCCGTCCCAATACCGGCGTAAGAGGTTCCGAGCAAAGATTCGGCTGCCGCAGCGGCGTCTTCTATCCGGTCTTCCTGCATCAGCGTATGAGTAAAGACTGCTTTAAGCATTGGATCATCGGGATATTTTTTCAGACCTGCCTGAATTGATTGCAAGGCTTGTACGGGACTATGCAGACGCAATTCCCGTTTTGCAATGCTTAAATACTGAATAGGGATACGGGCTTTTTTACGCAATGCACGTAAGTTATTCAATGCTTTTTGAGTGTTGCCTTCTTGTGCAACATCATCAATGACATTCAATTTTTGCTGGAAAAGCGCATCTTTATCTGTTTTTGAACATGAAGCAATAATAACACAGAGGAAAAGACTTCCTATGAGAAAGAGATTAGTTTTTGTCCTTTTCATAAGAACAGTCTAAACACTCTCGTTTAATACTGTCAAGTACTGCGTTTACAAACTTAAAGGAATCATCGGTGCCATACGTGCGGGCGATGGAGACTGCTTCGTTAATCACGATTCTGGGATCGGTATCTTGTTGGAAGAGAAGTGAATAAGTACCAAGCCGAAGAATTGCCTTGTCAACTAATTTAAGCCGATTAAAATCCCAGTTTTCCAAGTTCTTGATAATAAGGGCATCGATTTCATTGATATGCTCAACCGTGCCTAAAAAAAGAAGCTGCGAAAATAAAAAATCTTCATCATGGACTTCTTTACCGGCACGCTCCGCCCACGGAAAGGTCAATAAATCATCAGGCAAAAGCGATCCTGCGTCCCAAGCAAATAATGCCTGAAACGCAAGAATCCTCCCGCGTCGTCTTCCGATCGCCATTTTTTACCACGAAAGCGTTTTTTCAAGCTCAGCGCCGGTTTTGAATATCACAAAATTTTCCGGTTTATGGAGATCATTGGTTACCGAAACCACCACATTCCGAAACACTTCATTTTGGCGCTGCACAATCAGTATATTTTTTATATATTCATAGAGGCTGACATTCCCACCCGGTTGTACGACATCACTTAAACCGAGTATCTTTGCATCTCTTTTTTCCAGCACCACAAAGCATTGGTAATTAGCGCCCGTTTCGGTTATCGGCGATACTTCTCCTACTTTCATGTTAAAAATCTTGAGAAGCTCATCCATTGGAATGCCAAGCTGTTCGGCTGCCAATGCGGTTTTACTGACAAAAATTTCTCCAGCCTGATAAACCGCATTCTTTTCCTGCGATTTTGCACGGATATCTGCGGTAGCTTTCGGATTTGCCGTCAGCTTTTTCTGAATATCTTTTATTGTTTTTTCCGCAGAACTTGTTTTGTCTCCTTTCGGCGCTACAACAAGAAAAAGCTGTACCATATCGGGTTGCACGAAAGACTGCTTATTTACCTCATAATATGAACGGATTTGTTCGTCGGTTGGACTCGAAATCGATTGCAGTTCTTTTTGTTTTTTCTGCATCACATACTTTTGCGTAGTCAACTGAGTTCGCAAAAAGCTCTTAAACTCAGCAAGGGTCATACCGTTTTGCGCTTTCATATATTCGTCAAGCGACATATTGGTGGTTTCTTTAATCAGCTTTGCAAAATCCGCCTCGGATACTTGCCGCCCCAGCTGATTAGATACGTGTTCGCTGAAGTAATTGTTTACTTCCGAATCCATAATTTTGATACCATCTTTTTCAGCCGCCTGAACAATTAAACGCTCGTCGATAAGACTATCCAGCACTTGCTTTCGCTCTTCAAAGGTTGTCTTTCGACCGATCTCTTTTTCCAAAACGGAAACGCGGCTTTTGAGCTGCCCCAGCGTGATGGGTGCTCGACCACTGAATTTAACCTCCGCAATAGGCTGCAAATTGGTTTGAGCAAATGCGCCTATAGACAAACTTACTACAATAAATAATGAGATTACAGTTTTCTTCATCATATCCTCTTCAGGTTTTTGATATTAGTAAACAGCCGAACCGTCGGTAAGTTACTTGCGGATCTTGCAATTCTATTTTATAAGAACCGCGCGGATACGTCTGATCCCCGCCGATGACGATTGTTCTTTTTGGATGACAAACCTACCGAGTACTCCTGTGTGCTCTACGTGAGGACCTCCGCATACTTCTTTGGAAAAGTTCCCGATGGAGTATACTTTGACGGTATCTTCGTATTTTTCACCGAAGAGCGCCATCGAACCAGCACGCTTTGCTTCTTCAAGCGACATTATTTCCATCGTAACCGGTAAATCAGCTTGGATCTGCTCGTTGACAATGCGTTCAACTTCCGCCTTTTCTTCGGCAGTCATCGGTTGCGGATGAGAAAAGTCGAAGCGAAGTCGTTCTGCCGTAATATTGGAACCTTTCTGTTCAACATGATCACCAAGTACCATTCTCAGCGCCTTATGCAAAAGATGCGTTGCTGTATGATACGCAGTGGTTTGCTCAGAATGATCAGCTAAACCGCCCTTAAAAATTTGCTCGCTGCCCGCGCGGGATAGTTCTTGATGCTTCTTAAACGCCTCTTCAAATTCGGCTTTGTCAACGGTTAGACCAGATTCCCGCGCAAGTTCTTCGGTAAGCTCGATGGGGAAGCCGTACGTATCGTAGAGTTTAAAGGCGAGCCTGCCCGGGATAATCTTTTTAGCATTCTTTAACAGGTTCGGCTTCATTTTTTCATATTCAGCCTCGCCTTTTTTCAACGTTTCGAGGAAACGCTTTTCTTCCGCCTCAAGTTCGGCGCAGATGGATGCTTCTTTTTCTTTTAATTCGGGATATGCGCCCTTGTACTGCTCAATGAACACCTTTGCCGGAGTTGCCAAAAAAGTACCTTCGATGCCGAGTTTTCTGCCGTGGCGAACTGCCCGTCTGATAATACGGCGGAGTACATACCCTGCGCCGACATTGGACGGTAGCACCGCTTTCGGGTCTCCCAAGATAACGGTAGCCGCACGGATATGATCGCAGATAATACGGACGGATACATCTTTTTCAGCATCGCTGCCGTACTGATAGCCGGTTATCTTTTCGATTGTAGATATGAGCGGAGTAAAAATCTCGGTTTCGTACACGGATTTCTTGCCCTGCAACATCGCAACGGTACGCTCAATCCCCATGCCGGTATCAACACAGTGTCTATCCAACGTGTGATAGGAGCCGTCTTGTTCTTTGCGATACTGCATAAAGACATCGTTCCATATTTCGACGTATTTACCGCAGCTGCAACCCGGACGGCATTCGGCGCCACACGCGGGTTTTCCCGTGTCGATAAACATTTCGGTGTCGGGACCGCAAGGTCCTGTTTCTCCTGCCGGTCCCCACCAGTTATCCTTGCGGGGTAAAAAGTGAATCCGTTCTTTCGGAATTCCATGCTTTTCCCAAATCTCCGCGGATTCGGTGTCGCGCGGAACTTTGTCATCTCCTGCAAAGACCGTTACCGAAAGGAGATCGATTGGGATATTAAGGTACTGCGGACTGGTTAAAAATTCAAAGCTGAATCCAATAGCTTCTTTTTTAAAATAGTCACCAAGCGACCAGTTCCCCAACATTTCAAAAAAGGTAAGGTGAGAAGCATCTCCCACTGCGTCAATATCTCCGGTGCGGATACACTTTTGGTAATCCGTTAAACGGGTTCCGGCAGGATGCGGTTCGCCCATCAGATAGGGAACAAGCGGGTGCATACCTGCGGTGGTAAACAATACGGTAGGATCATTTTCCGGAATTACCGACTTACCGGAAATTTCCACATGGTTTTTGCTTTTAAAAAATGCAATATACTTGGAACGAAGTTCATCTGCTGTAATGTGTTTATTCATATCTCTTACTATAGTAAGAAAAGCTATTGAGCCTGTC
>CAUVHB010000087.1:0-6074 GCA_963551335.1 uncultured Treponema sp. | reverse complement strand
TGTCCACGTAAAAGAGGTATAAACTCATGTATTTTTTGCTGTATTTTTTCAGATTACTACTATCAGATTGCGCAAAAATATTTTTCACTTACACCGTAGTAGGCGTATGTATCTAAACTTTCTTTATAGTCTGTCTCTGCTTCCCTATACTCTGGGCTGTTGAAAATTGCATCTTCTAAATCTGATACACCCCATTCGCATGCTTTTAATGCTGCAAGTTCTTCCGCGCTGTACTCTTCCACTTGCTCCGCGCCGATGACTTCCATCTCATCTGCATCATACTCAACGTGCAGTCCGTCATAATCGACGTACCAATTAAAGCGTTGTTTTACTATCCAGCTGTTGGAAAGGACGGTTTCGATTGCCCCTGTTTCATAGCCGATTGTCAGCCGTTCAGTTTGAATAGTGAGCATGCGTTTCATTCTCCAATCGTGAGCGGCGCTGTTCGTTTAAAGAGCGGAAGCCGCCTGCCAGTAGGGGAGCGCGGAACAATTTGTGCATATTTATCTCGACGTCTAGGATTGATCTTGCCGATATTGATGCAATCGTGAAATAGTACATCTCTATAAACTTCACCTTTTCGGTTATACGTGTCCAGCTGTTTTTGAATAGACATAAGGACATCGAGTATTTCAGGATTAAGCCACGTATCATATTTTGTAATGCGTACATAAAGTCCTGCGTACTTATAAAGATCATCAATAAGCCGTTCTGTTTCTGTTGGTGTAATGTCTCGTTTATAGCGAAACGTTCCGCGGCGAACATCATAAAACATAAAGTCATCTTCAATCATAAGAAAATACGATGCGATAAGCGTTTTGTTGGTAAGCTCTACCGGATATTCAAGCAGGCTTATAATAATTTCTCGTTTTTTCCTTGAGTCCACTGAAAAGCGGTATGCAGGAAATGTCTTTTTTAAATCAGCTCGTATAATTGCCGCTATTTCAGTGATACTTAAATCAGGATCGTAATACTCACCTTGCCATGTTGCCATCAGAGTTCCTCCTTGAATAACCGCAGAACATCAGATGCGCTCTTGTCTCGCAAAGAAATACTTTGTAAATTATTGGTATAAGTTGCATTGATAAATTCAGGATAACGCGCGGATAAGCCGAGCAAAATGCTGCGTAATTCTTCTTGGTCGAAAATTCCAAATAATCTTACAGGACTGATCCCATCGCCATCAACGCTATTATCAAATAAATAGGATACGTTAAATCCTTTATACAAATTGCGTTTTTCAATAAAACGATAAAGAGCATAAAGAAATACACGATTGTCATTCAATCTGCAACCTAATCTACAAAGGCGTTCATTTTCATAATATCCAAAATTCAAATTAGTTCCGAATGGAGTTTCTACAACGCGCCGAAATGCTCTTATAATTGTCTTTGTATCTCTTCGCGAGACACCTAAAGCAATCAATTCTTCTTCAATTCTTTTTCGGTCGTAGCGATAACCGAAATCTAAAGCGTTTACATACCATGCAATTTGAGGATTATCCATCGCAAGATTGATCATCATTAAGCCAAGCGCTGTATCAGTGCGCCAACCAATTTGACAAATAAGCTGGAAGAATTTTGTGCATACTTCCTTTCTTGCTTCTATCAAACCGGCATCGTGCAGGAAGCGGCGAAACTTGCTATATTGTGCATGGCTTAAATAGTTTTCGTTAAAAAACACTTCTTTAAGATCAAAGAACGAATCTAGCCAATCTGTTTTAGGCGCGTGGTCTGCAAATGTATTTAAACTTTTCATCGTTTTATCCTTCTTGAACTGTACCGCCGGACTATATCCGGCGGTAAGTTTGTTGTTATGCGGTAAGCTGTTTGACTTCTTTTTCTTTTTTTGTAGAACCGCTGCGCGCAGTGCGTTCTACAAACTTAGCAGGTTTGTCGTCTTTTCCAATCTGGACATAATCGTAAAAATTTCTATCAAAATAATCCTCCATTGAGTTGGTATCATCGTAATTATATGAGTTCATAAAATCTTGAACGTCTTTCAAGACTGCGTATATAACCGGATTAAGCCACGTGTCGGATTTACTAAACTTTTGCTCACAATATTCCATTTCTACTTGATACCTAATCCATTCTTCAATGTCTGATTGTGTCATGCTGACGGTTTCGATTTTGCCTTTTGACGGAATATACGACCATCTTTGGTGATAATTTGTATGATAATATTTCAACATCAGTTCGCTGTTAGTCAGCTCTACCGGATATTCAGTTAAAGCGATTGTGATGCTGTTTACGTCTGAGGTGATTGAAAAACGGTAGGTCGGATACGCAGTTTTCACGTATTCACGGATTAGCTGCGCTATGTCTTTGGTTGTAAGGTTGCGATCATAGCGCTCACCTTGCCAACCGTTCACCGTGTAAAATTGCCGCCGGTAGCTGCTTGCGCTTTCTGCTGTTTTAGGCTGCTGTTTGGTATCCGTTGTATTTGCTTTGCCGAATTTTTGAGCCATCGCAAAAGCGATTTCAAATGCATTGTTCAATTCCTGCATTGCCTCTGTGCTGCCGCCTCTGTCAGGATGAAGCCGCATTGCTGCTACTCTGTATGCTGCCTTGACTTCTTCTAATGTCATCTCTTTAGTAAAGTATTTCATGTTCGTTGCTCCTTTGCTGTTTAGAAAGTTTAGTATCTAAGGTGTCTTTTCTAACACTTTGTAAGTGTATTATAGGTCTTTTATAACATCTTGTCAATAGTTTTATGTCTAAAAAAACATAAAAATACTTTTTTCTACTTGTTTTTATTTTTTTTATGTCTATAATAGCTTGTATGAATATTGACTTTCTTGTTTTTTTTGAAACGGTTAAAGATTTAGCTAAGAAAAAGAATATGACTATCGAAATGATGATACAATCCATAGAAGGATTATCTTTTAATAGCATAAATACCTATAATTCTATGCGAAAAGCGCAAAATCTTCCTCGTGCCGATGATGTATTGCGCATTGCTAAATTTTTCGGTGTCTCTGTTGAATATCTCGTAACCGGTGAAGAGCCAGATACTAGCTCTCGCATAGCGGCTATCCGTGAACAGCTCAAGGCGATAGACGACGAATTACAAAAGATGTGAACGGATATCACGATCCAACAATCCCTATTGATATTTCCTATACAGGCAATACTCAAGACTACGATATAATCTTGACTATTGCCGATATAGATGTAATCTCAACACCCCTTCCCTGTAGTACCATTCTCTTTTGGCATCCTCGCCGAAACAGAGTGATGCCGGTTTTTGGTACGCTGTAAAAAGATGGGCGGTTTCTAAAACCCTCAACCGCCCGAAGTCGGGACACTCCACAAGCCTATTTTGGTCGCCGTAAACAGGCGACACGGAAGCCGTGATTTTTGCTCACCCACTCCGAAGAGTAGGCGGCTTGCGCCGAGCCTTGCCCTGAACTTGCATCAGAATCGGGGGCTCAATCCTCTGCAAGGCAAAAAAAAGCGCATAAGGCTGTTTCGAGGTTGCCCTATGCGCTTTCCGCCGTGGAACGGCTAAGTAAACAACCTCGATAACTTACTTAGCTGTCGAAGTACCGATTGATGCCGGTAATTCGTATATAGCAAGCAAGCTGCCTACAATCCTGCCGTAACAAGGTCTTGTTGCGCTTGCTCGTTTTTCTTACAGTTTTTCTTACAGTTAGAGGTTTGTTTTAATGATGAGATGTGTTGATAAGTTGCTAAATTATGTACTGGAGGCTATCTAGCGCATTGTTTTAATTCTGGCTCAGAGTTGAACAGTGTACACGGAAGTACACCGTTCAGCAGGCTATTTTCAAAATCGCTTACGGAAAAGTTTGTTTCAAACGCTGCAGGGTATGCAGAAGCGCTGGAGATACGGCGCATCTACTGCATTGCATTATTAAAAGTGTACATCCTGTGCTTCCATGCGTTTTGCCTCTTCCCAAAAGCCGTCCATCTCGGCTAAGGTTTCGTGGGAACAGGGGATACCGGATTCTGCCATGCGTTTTTCCACAAAACGGAAGCGGCGTTCAAACTTTGCATTGGTACGGCTAAGCGCGATTGCGGGATCGATATGTAAATGTCGCGCTCCATTCACCAAACTGAACAAGAGGTCGCCAAATTCCGTTTCCGTGTCTTCTTGGGTGCCGTGTGCAAGCGCATCGGTAAATTCTGCAAGTTCTTCTGCTATTTTTTTCAGCGGTCCGTCTGCCGTATCCCAGTCAAACCCTTTTTTTGCCGCCCGCTTTTGCAGTTTGTATGCGCGGGTGAGCGGCGGAAAGGTTTTAGGGATGGAATCCAATGCGGAGGCGCTTGCACGACCTTCTACGGTATCCTTGATGGTATCCCACTGCACAAGCACTTTTTCTGCCGTAACCGGCTTTTTTGCATCGTCGGGATCGGGAAAGCCTGCCGTTTGTCCAAATACGTGCGGGTGCCGCCGGATCAGTTTTTCATTGAGCTCGTTGATCATTGTTGCCACGGAAAAGGCATGCTCCTGTTCAAACATATAGGCAATCATCACGATGTTTAAAAGCACATCGCCGAGTTCTTCTGCCGCATGGACAGACTTTGCTCTGTCTGCGGAAGCTTCTTCCAGCGCCTCAATGGTTTCGTATGTTTCTTCAAGGAGCGTTGCCCGCAGCGTCATCGGGGTTTGCTCAATATCCCACGGACAGCCGCCCGGCGCCCGCAGCCGCTTAATGGTGGTAAAGAGCGCTGCAAATGCTTCGGCAGCGGCTGCGGTTTCCGGTTGCGCTGGTGTTGCCGCAGCGGGAACGGCGTTCTCATTTTTATTTTTGTCGGTATCGTTATAACGTGTCATAGGGTCTCCTTTTCTTTTGTCGGTAACAGTTCTTTCAAGAACGGTTCCAAAACCGGTTCCAAGCGTTCTTCCAAAGTCGGTTCGATGCAAAAACTGTCTTTAAGGCGGCGGTACTGCCGGAATGCTGTTGCTTTCAGCCGTTCCGCTTGGTCGGCGCTTTGCGGTTTTTTTACCGCATGGATCAAGATATTTTTAGGGGTATGCTCTGTTTCGATAAACTCCATAATCTGCACACTGTAACCGCAGGCTTGCAAAAGGAGCGCCCGCACAGTGTCGGTTAGAAGCGACGCAAACCGCTCGGAGATAATGCCATGCTCCATAAAAGGAAAGAGCAGGTGATCGTCCGTGCGGAATGTTTCTTTTCTGGTTTTAAGTTGAGCATAGAGTTCATGTTGGCAGCACGGGACAGCAAAGATGATTGGCACCTGTGCACGGACGGCTTGGGCAAGCGCCAAATCGGTTGCCGTATTGCAGGCATGGAGGCATACCATCATTCCGGTACCGGCCGGCAGCGGATGATCGCCGATATTCCCTTCCGCAAAGTCCAAATTTGTATAGCCGCACCGTTCCGCCAACGCGGAACTGCGCTCAATAACCTCGGTCTTTAAATCCAACCCATGAATCCGTACTGGAAGCCGCTGCCGTTCATGCAGATAATGATAGAGCGCAAAACTTAAATAGGCCTTGCCGCAGCCGAAATCGGTAATGGAAAAAGGCTTACCGGAACGGGCAACCGTATCCCGTATAAACGGTTCGATCCCGGCGATAAACTCGAGGAATTTATTGATCTGCCGAAACTTATGATATTTTTGCTTTAAGACGGCGCCCTTCTCATTCATCACCCCCTGTTCGATTAAGAACGGAAGCGGTGTCCCTTCAGGCAGCAGATAGTTTTTTACCTTGTCGTGTGCGTCGCCGCAGGGTTCTGCGAGCGGAGTGGAGTAGGGGAGCCGCTTGGTAAGGGCAATGATTCCTTTCTTGTTCTGTAAAAAAAAGAGCTGTTCGTTTTGCCCGCGGCATTCGACAGCCTTAAAGCGGGTAAAATAGTCCGCAATTGTAGTGGATAACGCTGCCGGTTCAATCGTTTTCTGAAATGCCTGCGTATTGTGGACGGTTTCAAGCTGATAGAGGATATTGCCCTTTCCCGTGATACGCCGGAGCCGCGCCTTCGCCTCTGTGATTCCCTTACGAGGGCGGGAAAATGAAAGCTGTATAATAGAAGAATTCAGGCATTCTTGCGCCGCCTGATCGGGCGTATAGATGGTACTCATAGT
>CAUVHB010000086.1:0-6091 GCA_963551335.1 uncultured Treponema sp. | reverse complement strand
GGGCATAACCAGTACCCAGCTATCAAATTTTGCTGCGGGGAACTCATAATCCTGCTTATAATAGTCAAACGGACTTTGCTCTTCAGTTATGGTATTCACCCTTACGGTATATTTTTTATTCCCGTTTTTATCTTGCGGATTGTTAAGCGCAGTAGCATCTTTTTTAACCGTGATAGAAGTTGCCCATCCTTCGTAGCTCCCCTCAAGCGCCGGCACCGAAAGTTTTAATGTAATAGAGTCGCCAGCGCCAAACACTGCAGGGCTTGGGGTTACTGTTACCGGTAGATCGCCGAAGCCCTTAAAAGCTGCCACTATATCATCGTCGGTAATTTGAATCGTATCTTCCGGCACACTCAATGCCTTACCATCTTCGTATCGGCTACCTAATATAAAGATTGATTCAGGTTCAAGCGCAACATCGGCATTATCAGGCTTAGCTTCTCGAGTTATCGTAACAGATTGCGAAAAAGGACGGTACTGCCCTTTCAATTCCTTTACAGAGAACGTAAGTTCAGTTTCTTCGTTTTCGTACAATTTTACAGAAAGTCTCTCCAATTCCACTGGGATAACCACATCCTGATGAGGACCATAGTTGAACTTTGCGGTGATATCTTTTGCGCCAATGGAAGAAACCGTATATGGAAACCTGATATTCCCCTGTAACGCTCCATCAACAACGAACTCCTTATCAAATATCTTTAAACTTGTCAGAGCTAAATTGTACGGTTCACTTTGCGTAATACTCAGCACTTTTTCCTGTACCGCACATTCCCCCGCAGCGTCCGCTATTTTTATGGTAACAGGTACAATTCGTCCGGCGCTTAACGGAACACTATCTCCGTTAACCCTCACTTCTACTAAGATAGGCTCCATAGCAGAAAGGGAACCAACAGCCGTTATCGTAATATCCTCCGCCGTTATTTCCGTTATTTCAGGCGGAACGTTTACCGTATAGGTTTTGGCTCCAGAAAATTTCTTTATTTTATCTACATCGTCGGTTGGAGTTTCCGTTAAAACCGGCACGGCGTCCAGACCTTTAACCTGAATACCCGTAACAATGAACCCTTTTGAGATTGTAGCGACTGACCGCGGATACCACGGGGTACCGATTGCAGGGCTACATGCAGAAAAAAAGACCGCAACAACCCCAACAATTAAAGCTGTACGTAATATAATATATGGATATTTTTTAGAAAACATCATTGGTATGACTCCTATACATCTGAATATGCTTACACTTTAAAAGTTAACCCGATGGTCATTCCAAAGTCAAGCGAATTGAGATAGAGTGAATTAATCGGTGTGTCCAAAAGATTAAACGTACTGGACGGATCTTTCTTCTGGGCATTAACCAATGCCGCGGTAACCAATTTTTGCGGCATTGTTACATATTTCGGACGATACACTGCATAAGATAAGAATACCCCCAGCACTATTTCCATATTGCTCAAAAAGGGCTGGTTATATTCTATATATCCTTTCATAATAAAACCGACCGGATTGATCTTCTTTATTTGCTCGTTCGTAATTAAAAGCGTACCCGTTTCGCTGGAAAAGTCAATTCCTCCATGGGTCTCTGTGTAGAGTTTTGCTACTTCTTCCGGCGTCAAATTGGTATATAACTCATATATGGGATGCGGATCTAGCGGCATTTTAATACCAATATTACCGCCAAGCGAAAGCCGGTTCCGTAAAAAGTATGAGCGCACGCCTGTTGTAAAGGTCAATACCGGCGTCATGTGCACCCTGCAATATAAGTCAATCTGCTTGTGCAGTACATCTGTGTCGAACTGTCCCGGAACTTGCCCAGTAAAGCCCTGCCCAAGCCCAAGTACAAAGTTCACTCCCAAACCGCCAAATATACTGTTATCTTGCTGACGGAAATAGCGTACAGAATCAAAAATATAGGTAAAATCTACCTCTCCCGTGGTGATATACCCCAGCGAGCCGTTCATGCGGTTGGCGCCTAAGAGAGCCATATCAGCTTCGTTGATTCTCGGTCTCGTTAGGGAACCGGTTAAATTCGCCCGTAACCCCAACGTAAAGCCGGAATCAAAGGCATATAAATGGACAGCAGCGACAGCAATCAGTACCACCGCAACCGTTTTTTTATGTAAGTTCATATTTTTCTCCTCTTTTATATACCACAAGGAATCTATCGCACCTTGGTTAGAGTTTCGGAATTTTCCCATAAATTATTGAACATGGGCGTTTAATGCTATCGGCAACGATATTATTTGTCAAGCCACCAATGGATTGTGTCAAACCAGCCTACCATGGCAGCGGCACAAAAATACGGTTACAACACCTCACTTTCATCATCTTTACGCTTATACCGGCTTTTTGGTATAGTAGTGATAATGAAACAACGCATCGGCTTTTTATATCTCAAGACAGGCGGCGGGCATATTTCCGGAGCTAACGCTTTAGTGTCATTCTTAAAGGAAAAATATCCGGATACTGCCGAATATATACCGCAAAACGGCTTCAAAAATGGTAACAGGATTGCTCGCATTTTTTTTGAAAAAGGCTATCTTGCCACGTCAAACTACTTTGAACCCGGCTATGTGGCATTTTATCAATTAACAAAATCGAAAACAGTTTTAACCTTTTGTAGGGGACTGTTGCGTCCGTTCATTGTAAAAAATCTCGTAGAATTTCTGAAAACCGAAAAAATTACAAAACTGGTTTGTTTACACGAAATACTTATTCCGCTGGCACGCATTGCCATCGATAGGGTAAACCCTTCTATACCGCTCATTTCCATTGTGATGGATCCATTTACTGCTCACCCCTCATGGTTTTATACAAAAAACACCGAACTTATTGTCTTTTCTCAAAAACTGAAAAAAGAAGCGGTTGGACAATACGGCTTCAAGCCAGAGCGGGTTCATCAGTTTCCGATTATGCTGTCGCGGAATTTTGATCGGCGCTATTCTTCTGAAGAAAAAATTGCCGCTAAGAAAAAGCACGGCATTCCGCTTGATAAAAAAATTGTACTGGTTGTTGGCGGTGGTGAAGGCTTAAAATCGACACTTGCAATTGTCAACTCCTTTATTTTTCAGCGGTGTCCAGCCCATTTGATTGTTGTTTGCGGTAAAAATAAAATGTTAAAAACACAGCTGGAAATTTTGCTTAAAACCACACGCATTACCGCCATTCAAGTGTTCGGGTTTGTTTCATTTATGCCTGATTTAATCAATGTGTCCGATTGCGTTATCACCAAGGGCGGTCCTGCTACCGTTATGGAAACCCTGTCTGCCGGTAAGCCTTTAATCCTTGCAAGCTATGTGCGCGGGCAAGAACTTGGCAATATGCTCTACGTTGTAAACAATAACCTTGGATGGTATATCCCCAAATCGCGGGAGATAATCAAAAAAGTAAAAGAAATAATAACCGACGACTCACTGTTAGCTTCTATAGAAAAGAAAATCGATGCAATGCATATTCAAAACGGACTGGAACCCATTGCCGATTTTATCTATCAATCTTCCGATTCACAGCGCTCGGGAGTTCTATCGTAGCAGATACAGTACGGTAACCGCATGGGAACTTGAAAACTCTAACCGTGTTTTTAGAGATACCGCTTACATTCTCATCCTCACCTTTTTTGCAATACCGGGGAAGCCTTTTAATTTGAGCGCTACGCCTTCTTCAATTAAAAAAGAGCCTTCAAATGTACCGCAGATGGTCTTATAATCCCGCCGCCAGACGAGGATATTCAGATTCCGCTGCGAAATTGCATTGGGAGTAAAGGTTAAATCTACCATACTTTCAGTATCTTGGATAATCCAATTTTTGGAAGAACCGAATGGATATGTAATCCGTACCGGCGGCAGCGGAATTCGTTTTCCACCATAAAATAAAATATTATCATTATAAGTGTAACTATCCGGAGCAATTGAATTGCTTAAATGAAAGGAAACTTGCGTACCGTCAATAAAACCCAGTCCGATAACAACGCTTCGCTTTGTGCGCAGTGTTGTGTATGTTTTTCTAAAATCCAAAAAGCCGACTGCGGTTGCTTTATTCAACTGTATATCTTGGGTATGCCCGAACGCAACCCATCCATTTACAGAAAATGAGCGAAAATATACGGCTTGGCATCGGCGGCTCACAAAGGCGGGGATAACAGCGGAATAGTCAGTACACTGCGGCGAACGCGAATCAAAATCGAGCCGTCCCTCGCATGATGGACGGTCGTTGGCGGCAAGAAAATCAAAATCGGCATAAAGCATTCCTTTGGACAGGCGAGAAAAGATACGGACATACCTCCGCCTCACACGACAAGTGGCAACGCTGTAGGCAATGTATTTAGGCAGATGAATAAACCCTAACGGCAAAAGTTGACGATACGCGAACAATCGATTTATCTGCCGATTCCACAGGGTTGTTTCCATAAAAGCAAAATATCCACCGTAAAAAAATTCAATTTCTCCAATAAGGCTTTCATCGCAAAACAGGAGCCGCAATGTGTCGGTTATGCGAATATCGCTCATGAACGAAGGAAGCGGCAAGTTCCCAAATGGTTTTTTTACCCCCCGTATATCAAAGGTATGGAACATCCCCGAATACGAGCCGAATAAGGGTACTGAATTTTCGACAGGGCGGCGCGGAGCCGGAGTAATAATACGTGTATAAGGAACTTTTTGTATATCCATAGTAATAACCTCGCAGCCTCATAATAATTTAATAGAACCGATCATGCGGCGTATCGAAATATGCACCGAGTTCTTGGGAGCGGTATATCCCCTTATCGGTTACCACTCCGCTGATAAGCTGAGGCGGGGTAATGTCGAACGAGGGATAGATTCCTTTTACCGCAGGATGAGTATGCCGCACCCTGCGGAATGAAAGCATTTCTTCAGGATTACGCTGTTCAATGCGAATATCAGCGGCGCTTTTTTTATCCGCATCCGGTATTCCCGTTACATAGTACGGTATACCGAACCGTTCTGCAAGCAGAGCTATCTGAAACGTACCGATTTTATTTGCGATATACCCATCCCGCGTAATAGTATCCGCAGCCGAGGTAAAAAGATCGATTGTACCGCGCTGCATCATATAGGCAACCATATTATCGGTAATAACGGTGGTATCAAACCCCATATCAGCGGCACAGCTTGCGGTTAAGCGGGCGCCTTGCAGGAACGGCCTCGTTTCGGCACAGATGATCCTCACGGGATTATTGCGTGCGCGCGCTGCCTTCAGCATCATCCCGACAATCGTTTCTCCAAAGCACTGTGTAAGAATACCGCCCCCTTGCGAGAACAGGTCTGCAAGATAGCTACCCACTTTTTCCATTATACCGTAACGCCGGTTGAGCGAATCTATCGCTGCATTAAAAAGCGCGGCTACCGTATCCTGTCCTGTCTGTAAGGCATCTTCAGCAACCGCAAGGCAGCCCGCAGTGATCAACCCCATTCTGTTTGTCGTTGTCGGACGGGCATGCGCCAACCCCTGCGCCGCCTCTGCAAGAAAACATCGCTGCTTCTCCGCGCTCTCATTCCGTACTTGATATGCAGCAAGCGCCATCCCCATTGCGGCAGCCGTATACGGTCCGGCGCTCTGGGTTACCATATCGGCAATTGCCAGCCTGACTTCCTGCCACGAAGAACATTCAGCATAGGTTATTTTTTCGGGATAGATGCGCCGGTCGAGGATTCTAACACACCCTGCTTCATACCACGCGATATTTTCATATTGCAATAAAAATGCCAGCCCTGCGTCTTTTCGCTCCATGTTTCATTTTTGTAGTTTTGATAGATTGAAGACCGGTGGAGTAACTGCGGCTGGATTAAAGAACATGCCGGCGAAGGGACTTGAACCCTTACGGAGTTGCCCCCAATAGATTTTGAGTCTATCGTGTATACCAATTTCACCACGCCGGCTTTCGAGGGGGTACTCTAGCATATTAAGTTTCTTTTGTAAAGTAGGCTATGAACTTATTGCTGTTATGAAATAATCTTCAGTTTAAGTTTTTATATTGTAATAACTTGAACTGAAACATCGCTACTGCGTAGAACAATCGCCATCCGTGGCGAAACTCTGCTGATACAGCCCTTTATTTTGCGGGGCAATACACCAAAAC
>CAUVHB010000085.1:0-6182 GCA_963551335.1 uncultured Treponema sp. | reverse complement strand
TTCTGTTGTAACCTCGGAACCGGCGCTCTTTCAAAATAACCGAGGCTGTATCCGTGGTGAAACAACATGGGATTTTGCCCTGCGTCACAATACAATCGTTGCCTTCAATGCCGCTCCGTTCAAAACATCTTCGCTTTTTTTCAGTATGTACCGTACCATCATCGGCATTCATATTACGGACTTCCAACGTATGAGTATGCCGAATGAACACTGCGGCGCACTGCTTTTTTATGAAGATAAAACCGCCCGCATTATCGATTCCCAAACGGAAGAAGACCTATCAGCGGATGTCCGTCATGCAGTTGGCGGCTTTTGGACAATTCTTCGGAATGGGAGCATAGTGCCCCAAAAAAACCAGCGCCGCGATTCACGGACTGCTGTGGGGCTTGCCGATAACGGAAAAACCCTCTTTGCCGTAGTAGTAGAAGGAGCAAGCAAACGAAACAGCGAAGCCCTTTCCTTTGAAGAAACCGCCATGCTGATGCAAAATTTAGGCGTTGACGACGCGCTCCAACTGGACGGTGGCAGTTCAAGTTCGTTAGTTATAAAAGAAAACGGAAAACAGCGTATTGCAGCCCCCACAAGCTGCTGGAATATTCATATCCGCGTTGCTAGCAATATCGGCATTATCAGTGAATAACGGCGGCGATACAACAATACGGCGCACCTCTACAACGCCCCTTTGCTTTTATGCGACAAGTAGGATAGAATGAAAAGTAAGGAGTTCCATCGTGAATGAAGTTATCAATGCGATTTTAACGCGCGTAAGCATCCGCAAATTTACCGATCAAAGAATTGAAGACGAAAAACTCAAACTAATTACCGATTGTGCAAAAGCTGCGCCGACCGGTAAAAATAGGCAGGCGAGGAAATTTACGGTTGTACACAATCGGGAAAAAATCCAGCGCCTTGCACAGGCAATCGCAAAAGAGTTAAACCGCAGCGATTACCGCATCTATGATTGTGATGCAATACTCTTAATCAGTTTTGCAGCGGACGATATCTATGGTCAATGCGACTCGTCTTGCGCAATCGAAAATACCTATTTGGCTGCGGAGTCCCTTGGGTTGGGTGCAGTATGGATTAATCAACTGCGAGATATATGCGATAAACCCGAAATCAGAACGGTACTCGACTCTTTCCATATTCCGCACAATCACCTGATATGCGGCTTTGTCGCGTTGGGATATCCTGCAGAAAAACCGGCGCCAAAAGAACGGACGGAACTGGTAGAATTTATATACTAGAGCGCCGCTCAAAAATAAAGAGACCGCTACAAAATAGAAATTTTCATCATCTTTGCTGTTCAATAATCAGCTATCAGCAATGTACTGATGTAAGTTTTTTAGTTTTTCAATTTTTCTGTTGTTTCGTACCGTTTCTTTATACCGCGCTTTTTTGCATAATTCAATTACTTGATAATCAGGATTTTCCATATCGCACATTTCATTTATTTCCTTTCTTGATTTATTACGAAACACACCTTTAGTCGTACAATGAATACTTCGAGCCATTTTTTCCTCTCTTATTGATTATATCCTACCGTCTATGATATATCTCAATTGTTGCATTTTGACGCAGCTTCCGATATATTTGACGATATTTGATGGGATTCGGGAGCGCACTTTATAATGAATACACAAAATACGGAGCTATTACAAGCGGGATTAGCTGCATTACATATTGAAGACCAGCACGGCAATCTGGTAGATCTGTTAGCGCGATATATTTGCGAACTTGAAACATTTAATGCCGCCTTTAATTTGATAAAGGTACAAAATACTCAAGAGCTGATTATCAAGCATATCCTTGACAGTCTTTCCCCGTGGGGAGCCTTAGCCCAGCATATCGATTCACAGCAAACCGAAGGTGCGTTTACTATCGCGGATATCGGTTCAGGGGCAGGGCTGCCGGGCATTCCGCTCGCGTGTCTGTTTTTGCTTAAATATCCACACATTCAGTTTACGCTGATAGAGCGGATGCATAAACGATGCGCTGTGTTGGAAAATATACAAGCCATGCTGGGACTAACCAATACCGCCGTGCTGGAATCTGAAGCGGAAAAAGCCCCCGCCGATTATTTCGACATTGCCGTATTCCGTGCATTTCGACCACTTGACCGCACAATGCTTACTACCCTGCAAAAACGAATCCGCAGTACCGGTATCTTAGCTGCCTACAAGGGCAAACGTACTGCAATTGAAGAAGAAATGCAGGGCTTGGGCGCTTATAAACCAAGCTATCGCGTAATACCGATACAAACGCCCTTTTATGATGCGGAACGGAATCTCGTTATTATCTATAAGTGCACCGAAGGAAATTAGGGCATCACTCAAAACGCTGGTTATTCGTGCAGAGGGTTTAATCCCCCAACACTTGCGTCGGGGTGTTGATTTTCTGCGTATCCCTTATTGAGCGTATGCTTAACTTAACTTAGCTGTAAATAAGTTCGCCTGAATAATACCGGCGTTCCGTATCCGCTTCTGTGATACATAACGCTCCGTCCGGCGCGATGCCGGTAAGAATACCCTCGATAATATCGTCTTCCTGCTGTCCACGCATAAAACGTACCATAGAGCCACGCTTCCAGAGCCGACGGCTGATTTCTTCATTCCAATCACCGCGGGTAAGACATTCCTGTATTTGAGTAAGCAGTACAGGAATAAATACCTCAAACGAGGGACACTTATCGACACCGATGATCATTGCGAGCGAGGTTGCCGTGTACTCGATGCTGCGCAAAAAAGCTGTTTGAAGCAGGTTGATACCGATACCGGCAAGAAGACAGCCGCCTGCGCTTTCGCATAGGATGCCCGCAGTTTTTTTGCCGTTAATTAAGATATCATTCGGCCATTTTACGGCAGTGCGCACAGCCGACGGCAAAAAAGAATCAAGTGTTAAACTGACGGCAAGCCCTATCCGCAGTGTAAAATCGGTAGAAGCAGGCTGCTTAAGAATAAGAGTGCCAAGTAGATTTTCTCCTGCAGGGGAAAGCCATTGCCGACCGGCGATACGACCGCGCCCCGCCGTTTGATAACCGGCGTAGATAAAGGTGCCGTCGGGACAACCTTCTGCAAGACATTCGCGGGCAGCCTGCAATGCGGAATCGGTACGTGCATAATAATACACGGGCGCCCTAAAAGGGTTCGTAATTGAGGTGGTTTCTCGTTTTTGGTGAGGTATCAAAATAAACTCCGTGCATAATCCTTTTCATTTTGCTCCGTTTCGGGGGCTAACAAGCTAGCAGCATCCGTTTCCGCACGGATTTTTTCCACTAGCTCAGGATTGTTTTTTAAAAATCTATTTAAAATCTTTTCAAAAAGTTCCATACAAACGCGGGCATCATCTTCTGCACGATGCGCTTCCAAGGCGGTTATACCAAGCTGCACCGCAAGATCCTGTAGCGCATAGCTGGAAAGCCCTGTGTATACTTCTTTAGCAAAAATCCGTGTATCGACAACCTTATTCGTCAGCGGAAGTTTCTTCAGTCGCTTTAACTCCGCATTCACATAGTTGATATCGAACGGCGCATTGTGCGCAACTAAAACACCGGTACCGATAAAATCGAAAAAGTCCGAAAAAACGGCAGCAATCAAGGGCTTATCTTTCAGCATCGCATCGGTGATACCGTTTACCTTGCCCGCCTCTTCCGGCATCGGCATTTCGGGATTGATAAGCACATTGTACCGAGCAATGATACCGCGCCTGTCGAACTTTACCGCCCCAATTTCGACGATACGCCCCGATGCAGGGTCGAGTCCGGTTGTTTCCGTGTCAAATGCAACAAAAACTGCCGTGTCATACACGGCAGCTAGCCAATCATAGCTTGTCATTAAGCAAGGGTATCCAGCGCTTTTGCAAACATTTTGACCTGCTGTTCCGCTTTTGCCTGTGCCGCAGCAACATTACTCCCCTGCACCGGCTGCGGATGGATGATATAAAACTTGATCTTGGGCTCGGTACCGCTTGGGCGAACACTGATAATCGTTCCATCTTCAAGATAATACTGGAGCACATTGCTGACTGGAAGATGCACCGCTTCTTTTTTATCGGGAGTGAGCGGATTATAGGAACATGATTGATCAATATCGCGGATAGTCAGTACCTTTACACCGGCAATATCCTTTAATGCAGAAGTGCGGAGTTTTTTCATCATATTTTTCATAATTTCTACGCCTTCCGCACCCGGGAATACCTTATTGATGGTTGTTTCGCAGAAACATCCATACTGTGTAAAAAGTTCATCTAAACGCTCGAGCAAGCTCTTCCCCTGTTTACGCCAATACAGCGCCATTTCGGCACAGATGGCAGAGGCAGCGATACCGTCTTTATCACGGATTTCCATTCCGAAATTATAGCCGTAGCTTTCTTCAAAACCGTAGATATAGTGATAGCCCTTCTTGGAAATTTTATCCGCCTCGTTGCAAATCCATTTAAATCCCGTTAAACATTCAAAGGATTCAACTCCGTACCCTTTTGCAATGCGGTCGCATAGATGCGAGGTTACGATAGAACGCACAATAGCCGGTTTTTCTGGCATAACACCGAATTCTTTTGCCGTCAGGCAGAGATAGTCTGTAAAGAGCGCTCCCATCTGGTTTCCGGTAATAAGGCGCATTTTTCCGTTTTTGTCTTTTACTGCCGAAGCAAAACGGTCAGCATCAGGGTCGGTAGCCATCAGAATGTCGGCTCCTTCTTTTTCCGCCAATGCAATCGCCATTTTTAATGCTGCTGGGTCTTCGGGATTCGGATAGCTGACCGTCGGAAAGTTTCCATCCGGCTTGCGCTGCTCCGGTACAGTCAAAATCGTAAAGCCCATATCGCCAAGCACTTTTTCGACGTGCATTGCGCCCGTGCCATGCAGCGGGGTGTAAACAATTTTTACCGATTTGGACATCTCTTTAATAAGATCGCCGCGGTGCAGCTTCGCTTTTACATTCGCCCAGTATTTTTCATCAATCTCTTTATCGATGAGGATGAGTTTTCCTGCTTTGAGCGCCTCATCACGGCTCATCATTTTAACGGTTGTAACCGCATTTACCCTGTCGATAATTCCGCTGTCATGCGGGGGAATAACCTGAGCGCCGTCATTCCAGTAGGCTTTGTATCCATTATACTGAGGAGGATTGTGGGAGGCGGTTACCACAACACCAGTGTCGCAGTCGAGCTGCCGAATTGCATAGGATAGCTCCGGCGTCGGACGGAGCGCTGAAAAGAGGTACACGGTAAAGCCGTTTGCTGCAAAGATAAGCGCAGCCGCTTCTGCAAATACATCCGAATAGCGGCGCGAATCATGGGCAATAACAGCTTTTAAAGCGCCGCGTTTTGCTTTTTCCGGAAATGTTTCTATAATATAGTCGGCAAGTCCCTGTGTTGCTTTTTTAATGACCGTGGGGTTCATACGGTTAGTGCCGCCGCCGATAATGCCGCGTAAGCCGCCCGTTCCAAATTCCAAGGTTCGGTAAAAGCGGTCAAACAGCTCTTTTTCATTATGTTCAGCAATAAGCGCTTCCACTTCTTTTACAAAGGTAGGGTCATTTTCTTCTGCCATATACTGCTTTGCAGCGGCAAGAATGGCGTTATTATCCATAATCAAGCCTCCTCTAATAATAAATCTCATCAATCAGTGATAATCAACCTCTAAATATCTGTAGAACTCCTCTAAAAACGAGAGACCTCGTACAGATACTGCGATTAGCTCAGTGTAACCGTTTTTTATAGATTACGCAATTACCCGCATTACATCACGTAAAAGTTACGCACTTTAACAATGCCGCAAGACAGAGCGTACAGGTTATTACAAAAACACGTAACAAGCGTACAATCAAGGATTGGTACACGGCAGAACTTGTGTAAAATTTGAACTATGCAATAAAAAAATCCCCCACCGGAGAGCGGCGCTTTCCAATGGGGGAAACGTGTCTAACGAGCTGCTGGACTTGCTACTTTTTCTTGGGTACAAAGCGCGCTTTTAAGACTTCTTCGCTAGCATACGCTGCAATAGGCGTACCATGAGCGAGTTTGCCCTTGAGCAAACTCGACGTGTTTTTAAGCGGCACCATTTGTGCCGCTTAAAATAAACCCACCTCAATATGCAACAGTTGAGAGAATGTCAATTATCGAAGAGTGTTGCATTAGTGCGCGGAACGCGCACACGTCAATCCGCGATGTTTGCGCTACGC
>CAUVHB010000084.1:0-6225 GCA_963551335.1 uncultured Treponema sp. | reverse complement strand
TGAGCATATCGTAGGTTTCGAGGAAGGTGAATTTATGACACGCAATAAAGTCTGCCTGTCCGACAAGGTAGGGCTTGCGGATCTTTTTCTTTCCGAAGCGCAGGTGCGAGGTGGTAATCGAGCCTGACTTTTTGGAGTCGTACACAAAATAGGCTTGCGCGTTGTTGTCGGTTGCTTCACCAATGATTTTGATGGAGTTTTTGTTAGCGCCGACTGTACCATCCGAGCCGAGTCCATAGAACATCGCCTGATGCATACCGGAATCGTCAACATGGAAGTGAGGATCATAGGCGAGGCTGATATGCGTTACGTCGTCTTCGATGCCGATGGCAAAGTTGCTCTTCTTTTCTCCTTCCATATTATCGAATACGGCTTTAACCATGGCAGGGGTAAATTCTTTTGAACCCATACCGTAGCGACCGCCGAGGATAGCGGGATAGTGCGTAAAGGGGCATTTCTTTGCTCCCTGCATTTCGCCGATTGCAGTACGTACATCTTCGTAGAGCGCTTCACCGAGCGAGCCGGGCTCTTTTGAGCGGTCGAGTACGGTGATATTCTGTACGGAGGCGGGCAATGCTTTTACAAAGGCTTCTGCATTGAAAGGTCGGTATAAGCGTACTTTCAGTAAGCCGTACTTTTTACCCTGACTATTCAGATAGTCTACTGTCTCTTCTACTGTGTCTGCGCCGGAACCCATCAGAATGATGACCGATTCCGCATTGGGGTCGCCGTAATAGTCGAAGAGGTGGTAAGCGCGTCCGGTTAAAGCCGCATATTTGTCCATCACCCGCTGAACGATTTCGGGCGTCGCGAGATAGTATTTATTGACTGCTTCGCGCGCTTGGAAGTATACGTCGGGGTTTTGAGCGGTTCCGCGGATCATCGGTTTTTCGGGCGTTAAGCCGCGGAGACGGTGTGCGCGTACCAGATCATCATTGATCATCTGGCGCATCACATCCTGTGAGACTTCTTCAATCTTCTGAATTTCGTGGGAGGTTCTAAACCCGTCGAAGAAGTGGAGGAACGGAACACGCGCTTCAAGCGTCGCCGTGTGAGCAATAATTGCGAGATCCATAACTTCCTGTACGGAGTTTGATGCGAGCATTGCCCAACCGGTCTGGCGACATGCCATAACGTCCTGATGGTCGCCAAAGATGGAGAGCGCACTGGTTGCCAGCGCACGCGCGGCGACGTGGAATACCGTACTGGTAAGCTCACCGGCAATTTTGTACATATTGGGGATCATCAGTAAGAGCCCCTGCGATGCAGTAAAGGTTGAAGAGAGCGCTCCTGTGGTTAATGCGCCGTGAACAGCGCCAGAAGCTCCTCCTTCGGACTGTAACTCAACGACTTGCGGCACGGTTCCCCAAATATTGGTTTTCCCGTGAGCGGAATACTCATCAGCAACTTCCCCCATCGGGCTTGATGGCGTGATAGGATAAATTGCGATAACTTCACTGAGCGCATGCGCAACATGACCGGCGGCAGTATTGCCGTCAATCATTACAAGTTTTTTTTCAGGCATAATATTGTCCTTCTAAAGTGTGGTGTGAATGGGTGTGCATACTATATTGGTCAATATAATATATCCGATTTGCGCATAGCATAGTCTTTTCATGCAAAAAGTGCAAGAGTTGGATGATAGTTTCTTTTTGCCGTCTAATTGCTGTTTCAACAGTGTTTCGATCGAGGTAAAAATCTTTTAATCCGCTATTCATAACGGCGACCGTGTGCTATACTCGTTGACAAATGAATTTTTCCAATTGTAATCTTGACTCTCATCTTTTACAGGGGCTTGAAGAAGCCGGTTATATTGAATGCACTCCGGTTCAAGCGCAGGTGCTTGCCGCAGGAATGGACGGCGCTGATCTCTATGTGCAATCCCAAACAGGGACGGGAAAAACGGCTGCGTATCTGGTAACGCTGATGCAGCGGATGCTCACTGCGGGAGTGGAAGAGCGCCGCCCCGCTTTGATTCTTGTACCCACGCGGGAGCTTGCCGTTCAAGTTGAAGAAGAAGCGCTTAAATTAGGTAAACACACGGGTATCCGTGCCGCAAGTTTTTACGGCGGGGTCGGGTATCAGCAACAGGAAGAAGCCCTTAAAAAGGGGGTAGACCTTATTATCGGGACACCCGGTCGTGTTATCGATCTTGAAAAGTCAAAAACGATGAAGCTGAAGCATATCGGCTTTTTAGTCGTTGATGAAGCAGACCGTATGTTCGATATGGGGTTTTATCCTGATCTGCGCAGCCTCCTTGCGGTATTGTCCAAGGCGGAAGACCGACAGACGATGCTGTTCAGCGCAACCTTAAATACATGGGTAAAAAACCTTGCATGGGAATACACCATCGATGCAAAAGAGATCACTATCGATGCAGATAATGTAACGGTTGACGAAATCAATCAGAAGCTGTTCCACGTGTCTGCGGAACAAAAGATGTCTTTGCTACTCGGCATCTTGCATAACGAAAAACCGGAGAATGCTATTATCTTCTGCAACACCAAAAAGACAACGGAGATTGTTGCAAAGCGGCTGCGTATGAACGGTTATGCGACGGAGTTTCTCATTGGCGATTTACCCCAGCCGAAGCGGTTAAGCATTATCGATTCGTTTAAGGCGGGTAAGCTCAGTTGTTTGGTTGCAACCGATGTCGCGGCGCGGGGAATCGATGTCAACGATCTTGCAATGGTTATCAACTACGACCTTCCAAATGAGGCAGAGAACTATGTGCACCGAATTGGCAGAACGGCGCGGGCGGGGAAGACCGGCGCTGCGTACAGCCTTTGTTCGGAACAAGACGTGTATAACCTCCCTGATATAGAGAAGTATATAGAAGCAAAAATACCGGTTGTTATCCCCGTGGAAGAAGATTTTGAAAAAGACCGCAGCGCCGATCAGTATATACGGCTCGACCGCGATACCTTTGACGAAGAACACGCTGGCGGTCGGTTCGGACGAAAGCTACGCTTTGGCGAAAAATCGCGGCGGGATGAGAAAGATGGGCGGCGCGGCGCTAAAACGGGAAAGCCAGCCGCTCGCATCGCCGACTCAAAGCGCAAAAAGAAAGGCGCGTTGGCAGAAGACAAAACCGACAGAAAGTCTGCCGACTCGCTCGGCGGCTTGAGCTTTGAAGAGCGCATGGCATACTACAAAAAGCAGTACGGTAAAAAACTTGCCACACAGGAAAGCGCCGCGCTTACGGATGCCAACGAGGGTACGGAACGCGCCAAAGAAAACCGCAATGCTCAGCCCGCTGCCGACAAGAAAGGAAAGGCGGGAGCCACCTCAAACCGCACTAAAAACCGGCAGGGACAGCCTGAGAAAAAACGGCGCAAGGGGGACAAATACGTTCCGTCGCAAACGGGCGATACACGGCAGGGAGCAAAGCCCAAAAAACGGTCAAACACAGACCGGCGATCGGAGTCGTTGGTTCGCACTGCAAGCGGGGCGCAGCCGTCTTCGGTGCGTACTCAGCCGGCGCAACAAAAAATCGGCATATTTGGTATGCTAAAAAAACTATTCACAGGAAAGTAAGGCGTAAGGAGGACGACACTATGGATGCAGTAAAACGCTTTTTGAAATACATCGCGGTCGATACTAAATCGAATGAAGATAATCCGGAATGTCCCAGCACCAAGGGGCAGCTTGAACTCGGAAAAATGTTGGTGCAGGAATTGTACGAGTTAGGCGTTACTGATGCTGAACAGGATGCGCATGGATATGTCTATGGCACCATCCCTGCAACTACCAACAAAAAACTGCCGGTCATCGGATTTATTGCGCACATGGACACAGCGCCCGATTTGGACGGAAAGTGCCTGAACCCGCAGATTGTCCACTACACCGGCGGCGATATTAAGCTGAACGACACCTACTCGTTGACACCGGCGGAATTTCCTTTCCTGAACAAACTTATCGGCGAAGATATTATCACGACCGACGGAACGACGCTTTTAGGAGCGGACGACAAATCGGGCATCGCCATCATTATGGGGATGGTTGAATATCTCCGCGACAACCCGCAGATGCAGCACGGTACGATTAAAATCGGCTTTACCCCCGACGAGGAAATCGGCAGGGGTGCAGATCTCTTCGATGTAAAAAAATTCGGGGCGGACTTTGCCTACACCATCGACGGCGGAGGAATCGGCGAGCTTGAGTACGAAAACTTTAACGCCGCAAGCGCTAAAATCGAAATTCAAGGGAAGAACGTCCATCCGGGTACGGCAAAAAATGTGATGATCAATTCACTACGGGTTGCGGGCGAGCTGGACGCTATGTTGCCGGTAGAGCAAAAGCCTGAATATACGGAAGGCTATGAAGGATTTTTTCTGCTTACCCACCTCAACGGTACAGTGGATCATACATCTATGTCTTACATTATCCGTGACCATTCTACCGACAAATTCGAGCAAAAGAAAACGCTGATGCGGAATGCCGTTGCTTTTTTGAACACAAAATACGGCGCCATCATCACGCTTTCCATTACCGACAGCTACTATAATATGCGCGGACAAATTGAACCGCATATCGAAATTATCGACCTTGCGAAGAAGTCTATGGAAGAGATTGGCATCACGCCGATTATCCACCCCATCCGCGGCGGGACGGACGGCGCACGGCTTTCGTTTATGGGGCTGCCCTGTCCGAACATCTTTGCCGGCGGTTTTAACTTTCACGGTCGGTTTGAGTGTATCCCCGTAAGCTCCATCTATAAAGGGATCGATTTACTGATCCGTATTATCGAAAATGCCGTAGGGTAAATAGGCTTTTCGATTGGATTAAGTGTGCATATAGTAAACCCCGATGAGTGAATATAATCTCTCGTCGGGGTTTTTTGATTCAGTTTCTAAAAAATAAAAACTTGACAAATTTACTTAGTAAACTTACAATATATTTACTAAACATCTGTTTTATAGAAGGGGAAAAACATGAGAAAAAGATTATTTAGTGTAATGGTATGCGTTATTGTCTGCGCAGTATTTTTTATCGGCTGCTCAAAGCAGGCTTCACAAGGCTCCGGCAAAACGGAAATCAGATTTGCTTCGTGGGATAGCGCCGAAACTTTGGAAGCCCAGCAAAAGCTGGTCGATCGGTTCAACGAAACTCATAGCGATATCAAGGTTTCATTGGAAGCCTACGGAGACGATTATGATACGAAGATCAGCGCCGGTATGGGGTCAGGGGATGCTCCCGATGTTATGTATATGTGGAACTATCCTGCCTACTACGAAGGTTTGGAAAACTTGGAGCCCTATATCGAAAAAGAGGGGAAGGCCTATAAAGAAAATTTTTATGAAGCATTGTGGCCGTACAATCAGATGAAAGGAACAATATACGGTATGCCGGTCGGGTTTACGACGCATTGTCTGTATTTTAATAAAGATATTTTCGATAAAGCGGGTTTGGCTTATCCCTCTTCCGATTGGACATGGGATGATTTACAGAAAAACGCTCAGCTTATCACCGAGAAAGTTCCGGGCGTAAAAGGATTTTCATTCCAGTTAAAGGCTGACCCTTATGATTTTGAGATGTATCTTTGGAGCAATGGAACAAGCTATATGGATAACAACGGAAATACCGACGGATATTTGAATGCACCCAAAAGTATAGCCGTATTCGATATGTTCCAAAATATGGAAAAACAGGGATGGGCTATTGCAACCGAAAAAGGCGGTTCTGACGAAATGAGCGGCGGTAAAACCGCTATGTATGTTTACGGGGGCTGGGCGATTGCACGCTTTAATCGGGAAAACTTGAATTACGGTATTGTCGAAATTCCCGCCTTTGCAGGAACAGGGAAAGATTCGATCAGTATTCTCAGTAGTTCAGGCGTATCGATTGCAAAAAGCTCAAAGCATAAAGATGCTGCGTGGGAGTTTATAAAATACTGGACGGGAACTGAATTAAATAAAGAGCGTATCGGATATGAACTGCCGGTTTTAAAGTCGGTTGTTGCCGAAGCAAATATCATGGCCGACGAAAAAACCGCTCCATTTTATACGATGCTCGAACATAGCGCGGGTTATACTCCTTCTGCCTTTATAAGCCCTACATGGTCTGATTTATCGGATGAGTTATCGCTGGCATTTGAAAGGATTTTTAATCCGACTACATTGGAAAACAGTGCAAGTGTTTTGGACGAGATAAGCAAAAGAAAATAAATATACAGGGCGGAAAATGAACAAGAAAAATGTAATAGCTCCATATCTCTTTATATCT
>CAUVHB010000083.1:0-6239 GCA_963551335.1 uncultured Treponema sp. | reverse complement strand
CATACGATAGGATGTACCGCATCATTTTGTTCGCCGTCGTGCACAACAGATGGTTGAACACCAGTCTTTCCGCCAACAGGGACGGCACAGTATTGCATATTATGAGCATCTTGTGCAATGCGTTTTGGACGGAATCTATTTAACCGTAACGCATTGGTAACTACCGAGACCGAGCTAAAACTCATGGCGGCGGCGGCAAACATGGGGCTCAGCCTCAGTCCGAACAGGGAGTAAAAGACACCTGCCGCAAGCGGGATGCAGAGGGAATTGTAAAAAAGCGCCCAGAAGAGATTTTGCTTTATGGTACGCATCACAGCCATACTGAGCTGAATCGCCGTAACCGCTGTTTCGAGGTTGTTGTTCATCAGCACAATATCGGCGCTTTCTATCGCGATATCTGTGCCGCCGCCAATTGCGAGACCGACATCCGCCGCGGTCAGTGCGGGCGCATCGTTAATGCCGTCGCCAATAAAAGCCGGTGAAAACCCTTTTGAACGATAGTATTCGACTTTTGCTTTTTTATCTTGCGGCAGTAGCTCCGCGGCGACATCCCCCACACCAACAATCTTCTGGATAGCCTCCGCCGTCCGCTGATTGTCCCCTGTCAGCATAACCGTGTGAATGCCCATTGCGTGGAAATCGTGAATAGCACGGATGCTACCCTCCTTTACCGGATCGGCGACGGCAATAAGCCCGGCACATTCGTTCCCGATGGTAACCAGCAACGGAGAAGCGCCTTTTTCGGCAGCTTCCGCAAGCCGCATTTGAATTTCCTCAGATACGGGAATGCCCAATTCGCTGCAAAGCTTCATATTTCCAGCGCCGATTTGTACATTTCCGATTGACGAGGTTCCCGTAAGATCGCTTACGGCAACTGTTCCGTAAATGCCTTTTCCGTGTATCGCGATAAAACCGTTCACCTTAAACGGCGCGAGTTTCTTTTGTTCTGCCGCCTTGATGATTGCATGGGCAAGCGGATGCTCTGATAATTGCTCAAGGCTATAGGCAATCCAGAGGATGTCATTATCAGTATAATGCGGAGAAAATACTTCGATGCGTTGAAGTCGCGGCTTACCTTCCGTAATGGTACCGGTTTTGTCGAGCAGAACGGCGGTAATGCGATGCGCACGTTCCAACCCTTCCGCCGATCGGATGAGAATACCGAGCTGAGCGCCCTTGCCGGTGCCTGCCATAATAGCGGTCGGCGTTGCAAGACCGAGTGCGCAGGGACAGGAAATAACCAGCACAGAAATAGCGGTTGAAAGCGCAAACTCAAAAGCCGCTCCTGCGGCAAGCCAGCCGATAAAGGTTGCAAGCGAAATGAGCATAACAATCGGTACAAAATATCCGCTGATAACATCAGCAAGTTTTGCAACCGGAGCCTTTGACGAAGCGGCTTCTTCTACGAGCGCGATAATCTGCGCCAAAGTTGTATCATTACCGACTTTATCAGCACGGAAGACAAAGCTGCCCGATAGATTATGCGAAGCGCTCAGCACTGAATCTCCGATTGTCTTTTCGACCGGAAGGCTTTCTCCGGTAACAGCGGATTCATCGAGCGAGGAACTCCCCTCTATTATAGTACCATCCACGGGCAGCGTTTGCCCCGGTCGGATCACAATTGCATCGCCAATGACAATATTTTCTACAGGGACTTCAATCTCTACGCCGTTTCGCAGCACTTGAGCTGTCCGTGACCGCAGCTGGATCAATTTTTCCAGCGCTTCGGAAGTTTTCTTTTTTGCCCGCGCCTCTAAAAATTTTCCCAAGGAGATCAGCGTTAAAATCATTGCCGAGGATTCAAAATAGAGATCCTTCATATAGAGCCGCACAACATCGAATTGCCCGTGTCCTAAGCCGTAACCGATCCGATAGAGCGCAAAAACCCCGTACAGCACCGCCGCTCCAGAGCCGACAGCCATGAGGCTGTTCATATTTGGCGCACGGTGGAATAAACTGATCAGTCCATTGATAAAAAAGCGGCGGTTGAGCGCAAGAACCGGCAGCGTAAGAAGGAATTGTGTAAAGACAAAAATGAGGGCATTCTCGGTTCCGGTAAAAAAAGCGGGAAGCGGCAGCTTGAGCATCCGTCCCATCGATACATACATCAGCGGAATCAAAAAGACAAGCGAAAAGATGAATTGCTTTTTTTCGGCATCGGTCTGTTCAGAATCAGTCTGTTGGGCAGGCGCTCGCGCCGTCTTTTCCTCGGAAAGCGGAAATGCTCCATACCCGATTTTTTCGATTGCATGTATAATGGTTGGCGCATCAACAATGACGGGGTCATAGGTAACCGTCATCCGTTTTGTTAAAAGGTTTACCTGCACCGTCTCTACACCGGCAAGCCGGCTGACCGTTTTTTCAATATTTGCAGAACAAGCGGCGCAGCTCATACCGGTAACGGTGAAATAGTGAGTCTGCATATCGTTAATATAGTAGAATCTGGTGGTAAAGGCAAGCAAAAACTAAAAAGATGGTGGACAAAGAAGAGAAATGGCATCACCCAAATCCGTTACAAGCTGTTCATATTGCTATGCACGCGGTAATGGTTTTAATCGAATACTGCTCCCGTTAAAAAATTTGGCATTTTTTATCATTTTAGATTGCAAATGAAAGCGTTTCATAATATTTTTGGGACTAAACTCCCTATAAACGATAGCGATTTTTCTATTTCATTCCTATAGATGCATTATTCGCTGCTGGATTTCTCTTGTGTAGACCGAAAGAGTTTTTCCGATCGCATGACATAAATACTAAAGCCGACAAAAAACAGTAAAAGGACAATTCCGATAATCTTCATAAAATGGCTGCCCCTTTGACCAAGAAAATAGACAAGCCAGAATAAAGCCGAAATATTGCATACAGCTGCGATAGCATCAAAAAACGCGAACTTATAAAAAGGGAAATTAACAAAACCGGATGTCATTGAAATAATATTGCGTATACCGAAAGGGATAAAACGTCCGAATAAAAAAGTAAGAAAACCGTGCCGATCCAGCGCATTGGAAATACGGCGTATCTTGTTTTCGCTTATCAATTTCGAAAAAAATCTGCCGGAAATTCTCCCTCGCCCTAAAAGCCATCCCCAAAAGTACACAAGGTAATCGCTGATTATCGCACCGAAATAAAGAGCGGCATAGAAGACAGGAATAGACGCTTTCTCTTGTTTACAGAGCAAAGCCGCAGTAATAACAATGATATCTTCCGAAATCGGAAGGTTAAAACCTCCGAGAAACAAACTGATAAAAATAACTAACGGAAAATAAGAAACATACTGTCCTATCCATGCGGCAATAGTGTGAAACATTTTAGCAAGATATCACACTTCCGATAATTTTTCAAGTTCGGCAAGCCAAACGGAAGCAGTCATATCGCTCGGCATTTGCCATATTCCTCGCGGAGAAAAACTGCCGAAACCCACCTGTACACCGTCGGGAGCGCAGGAACGTTTAAACTGCTGCGAAAAAAGTCGGCGGTAAAAAATACGCATACAGCCGAGTATCTGTTGGCGGTTATACCGCTGTTCCGTAGAAAAGCAATGTTCGGCAAGCAGAAGAATTTTTGTAGGGCTAAAATCCGTATGCAGCAGGTAATATAAAAAGAAGTCGTGCAGCTCATAGGGGCCGAGGATTTCTTCGGTTTTTTGAGTAATAACCTGTTTTTGAGCAGGCAGCAATTCAGGGCTGATCGGCGTATCGAGAATATCCTGTACAACAGCACGGAACTCTGTGTGAGCATTCGTATCCGGCAAAAATACCGCCGGATGTGCTGCAACATAGCGGATACAATGACGCAGCAGAGTTTTAGGGATGCCGGCATTGACATTATACATCGACATATGATCCCCGTTATAGGTTTCCCAACCGAGCGCCGATTCGGAAAGGTCACCTGTACCGACAAGCAGTGCGCCTAGCTGATTTGCTTTATCCATCAATATTTGAGTACGCTCACGGGCTTGCGCGTTTTCGTATACGTTATTACAGATATCCGCGGGATGCTCAATATCTGCGAAATGCTGCATCATCGCTTTTTCTATGGGAATGGTAAGAACGGTACAGCCAAGCAACTCCGCCAGCTTGAGCGCATTCGACTTGGTTCTGTCAGTCGTTCCAAAGCCGGGCATGGTAATTGCCGTAACGGAATCGGGGTTTTGCCGGAGTATTCGCGCAGCAAGTATTGAAATAAAAAGCGCCAATGTGGAATCCAAACCGCCCGAAATTCCGAGCACGGTTTTTACACATCCCGTATGGTACATACGCTTCGCAAGTCCGCGCGCCTGAAGTTCCGTTACCTGCGAAAAAAAACTTTCCCATGCTTGCTCGTTATTTTGCACTGCAGGCGGGATGAATGGATTGGGGTTGCGCGGACGGACAAGCAGTACCCCGCGAGACGGAATGGCAGAGATGACAATACGGCGGCAAACCGACGGACTACGGCAGCAGCTCGATGGAGCCTCGCAATCCATATCTGCCAAGGTAATAGCGGCTTCATCTTCATAGCCGGAAAAATTGAAATTCCCTATTTTATTAAAAGCGGATAATTCAAAGCCGTTTGCCGCCGCCAGTAGCTCGCCGTTTTCATAAATTCCCCGCTCGCCCGCACAGGCAGTGTCGGTTGTGGATTCTCCCCATCCGGCGTTAACAAACAGAACCGTATTTCTTTCCTGTTTTGACAGAGCAGCCGCGCTTCGGCAGAGTTCCGTAAAAGACCCTGCAAACGAAGCCTGTGCAAGCGGCTCAATGTAGAGCGCCGCTCCGGTTACCGTTAGAGCATTGCCCGCCGCCGGAGAAGCATTGTCGCTTACGACCTCATTTTGATTCCATACGTTTTTTTCGCTACCGATTACAAACGAAAACCTACTTTTTTCCACTTCAAACAGTAAATCGGAACCGAACGGAACAGCAGTATTTTGTAAACCGGTAAAAATTACCGAAGATTCTTTTCCGCCATATACAGAAAAAACACGGGAATGAGCGGTTCCGTCCAGCGGTACAATACCGTAAATAGTTCCCCTGCTGAAAACGGCAACAGCACTATAAATGTTACCCGAAAAAAAGAATGGAAAACCGACCACACCGATAATCGGCTCCATGGAAGTTTGCCGGACGATATATGCAAGGCGGTCTTCTGCAGCATTCAGCAATGAGCGTTGCTCAAAAAAAGTACCGCAGCTGGAAGATGTTAAGGCTAATGCGGGGAATACGGCAATATCGGCGCCCATTTCGGCGCTTTTTCTCAATCCTCCGATAATCCGTTCGGCATTGCTGGCACAATCTCCAACTGCACAAGAAGGAACTATCGCAGCAACCCGATAAAACCCGTACTCGTGTATGTTCATCTTCCACTCCCCGTTTTGTTACTGCCGATGCGGCAGTTCTCTTCGTTTAAAATGTTTGCGAAAGTCTGTACGTTGCTTCCTTTGCATACGTAAAAGAAGGACAGTTTTCCGCTAATTTGTGATAGAGATCATTTGCCTGTGCAACAAATCCCTGCCGGTACAACAAATCTGCAAACTGCAAAAAGATATGCCAAATTTGTTTGGTTTCCGTCCATTGCAAAATTTCATTATTCGTACCGATTCTCTGCAATAGATCGGAAAAAGTACTGTACTTATACATAAAATCAGCTTTTTTCAAGGTATCGCTTAAATACGTTACAGCAATATCGGCGCCGAGCAGCGAAGTTCTAAATGCACGGTCGTATTCTTCGGCACGAAGATAAATATCGGTCAGTTCAATATAAGCCCGCAGCGCTATATCATTATGATGCCGATATAATGAAAAGAATTTTTCAATGGTCTGTTCGTTTTTAATCGTATGGATCATCGACCTCAGCGTCGTACTTTCGACATTGGTAGTTCCATACACGGGGTCTTCCGTTAAAATGAGAAGAAGGTATTTTTCCTGATCGTCATACTGTCGTAATAATCCTGAAATTTGTGCAAGTGAGTAAATAATTCCAAACCGCATATCGGGGATGTATAAAAATTCTCGCGCTTCCCATGCAGACTGATAAAATCTGCGCGCCTGAGTAAGCTCTCCTTCAAGCTCATAAACTTTTCCGATCAGATAGTCGCATTCAGGATAGACATCGCTCTTTTTTAACCATGTAAGTACTGCGGAAATCGATTTATCAAAATAAGCGGGAGGATGAATAAGAAAAATTATATCGAGGATTGCAAACGCCTCATAATACTGACGATTTTCAAATACACGATATACATACTAAATAATATAAAC
>CAUVHB010000082.1:0-6270 GCA_963551335.1 uncultured Treponema sp. | reverse complement strand
CTCTGCAGAGTTCTTTATCGCTATATCTTTTCTAAAAGCTACCGGCTATTGTTTAAGAAATGTAAAGTCGGAGGATTGTCAAAGGTCGTATAATGCCAAAGCATTTGACAAACAAGCGCCGACCGATATATTATTTTTTTACAGAACAATCCAATAGGATTGATGTTTTAGCGGTTCCCAATACGCAGTCCGGACAAAAATTCTTTTATATGCGGTATGCGGTTCGCGCTCATGCTCAGCTCGCGCAGGCCCGCCTGCAGCAACGCTTCTACACACCGCGTATCACCTGCCATTTCTCCACAAATATGCACCCCAATCCCCGCATCGGCGGCAGCGGCTACGGTCTGTCGTATCAGCGTTAATACCGCAGGGTGCAATTCATCATATAAATCCGCGACATACTCATTCCCGCGGTCAACCGCAACCGTATACTGCGTTAAATCATTACTGCCGATGCTGAAAAAATCCGCAGACCGGGCAAGCGTTGCTGCAGTCAGCGCTGCCGCTGGCGTTTCAATCATAATACCGAGCGGAATCGTGGGAAAGGGCCCTTCACCCCGCGCTTTCAGCTCCTCATAGACCGAATCCAGCAATTTTCTCGCCTGTAACAATTCCTGTTCACTGCTGATCATCGGCAGCATAATGCGCTCATTCCCAAAGACGCTTGCCCGTACCAACGCGCGCAGCTGCACCCGAAACACCTCAGGTGTTTTAAGACAATACCGAATTGCTCGCCATCCAAGAAACGGATTTTCCTCTTTCGGTATCCCCAATGCGCTGATATTTTTATCTCCCCCTGCGTCCAGCGTTCGAAAGACAACCGGCTTGTTGCCCATCCTCGTCAACACCGTTTTATATGCTTCAAACTGTTCCTGCTCATTGGGCAGCCGGTCGGGATTTTCCATAAACAAAAATTCTGTCCGAAAGAGTCCAATGCCCTCTGCATTGTTCTCAAGCACTGCATCAATATCGGAGAGTACCCCTGCATTTGCCATCACCGAAATGGTAACACCATCCGCCGTACACGCCTGTTTGCCGCGCCATTGATTCAGGCGCACACGCGTCTGCTCCAGCTCCCTGCTTTTCTCCGCATAATCCTGCGCAGTTGCCTCATCAGGCGCAACTACCAGCGTTCCGAGCTCACCGTCGATGATTAACGGAACCCCAGTTGTGATATGCGCATCTTGGTACTGAATACCGGAAAGCATGGGTATTCCACTGGCGCGGCAAATAATTGCAGCATGCGATGTCCGGCTGCCGTTTTCCACAACAATACCCTTCAAAAGCCGCCGGTCAATGCGCGCGGTGTCCGCAGGACCGATCTCTTTCCCCACCAAGATAAAATTTTCCGTAGTGGATGGTTGCGTTCCGCCTTCACCGCCGCCGCTGTGCATTTCGGCAATCATCCGAAAGATTTGCCGAAAGTCATCCGCACGCGCTTGCATATACGGATCGTCCAATGCCGCCATATCGGCTGCGTATGCGTTGCACACATCCATCAGCGCGGTATTGACCGACACGAGCTTTTCTTCGATGCAGCGGCACACGTCCTCGCTCAACGATTCATCGCCGACAATTTCCAAATACGCAGAGAAAATATCGCCTTGCTCCTCTGCCCCATCGGTATATGCCTTTGTTTTCAGCCGCTCTATTTCCGCAACGGTCTTTTGCAATGCCGCAGCAAAAGCGGTTTGTTCTGCGTGTACCCTATCCGCTGTAATCGCAATTCGATTCCCGTTGAGATGCCCGCTTTCCAGCACCAACGCTTTTGCTGCGGCAATCCCTTCGGCAGCAATTGTTCCCTGTATAACCATCATAGTAACACTCCTCATGCGTCGATACCCGCAGCACGCGATTGCAACGCTTCTTTTTTTTACCGCACCGGAACAAATAATCAGTACGGCTGATAATCTGTGAAACAGATACGAGCCTGATATAAAATAGATACGAACCCGATGTAGAGTAGGCAGGCGCTTCCGATTCGCCGCAACAGGAATAAACCTGTTCAGAAACAGAAGTTTCCGAACAGGTTTAATGCTACCGATCAGCTCCGACAGACGTACTTTGTGGAGATTCTTGCATCTCCGGCAGCACAATCACCGGAAGCCGCCGCTCCCCTACAGGTTTTCCGAAAGGAAGGTTTGAATCGCGGTTGCCGCAGCCTCTTCGTCCGCACCTTCAATCTTTACCTCGATAGTGTCATTGTGTTTAATACCGAGGCTCGTCAAGGCAATCATGCGTTTGCAGTCGGCCTGTTTTCCATTTCCACTGAGGCTTATGGAACTGGTAAAGGTTTTCGCAAGCGCAACGAGCTTTCCGGCTGGGCGAACATGCATCCCAACAGGATCAGTAATTGTATAATTGAATGTTTTCATATTTCCTCCAAAGTGTTTTATATGCGCTGTTGTATGCATATTGTTTCATATATACCATGTGATATACGCTATTTTATACACACTATTTTATCAGCGCGGAAGCTGTCCAAACTCGGAAAATAGCGCAAGCCTGTACGGTAAAATATCTCAGCGCCGTTCTCGTGTTACCGTTGGACTTTTTTCCGTTACGGCTGGACTTTTTTCTTTGTGAATCCAAGCAGCAATGCGGCTACAAGCGATCCGGCAACCAGCGCCACAAGGTATAAAAACGGATTCCCAACAACCGGAAAGACAAAAATGCCGCCGTGGGGAGCCATCAGTGTGCAGTGCGCTGCCATCGAAATGCCGCCTGCCAGTGCAGAACCGACAATACAGCACGGCAAAACGTGCAACGGGTCTGACGCTGCGAAGGGAATTGCCCCCTCCGTGATAAACGAAAGCCCCATAACAATGTTGGCAGGCGCGGCTTTGCGTTCGGCTTGCGTATACTTACTTTTGAATAGCAGCGCAGACAGCGCAAGCGCAAGCGGGGGAACCATACCGCCAATCATCACTGCCGCCATAATATTGTAGTTTCCCGCTGCAATGGAGGCAGTTCCGAACACGTATGCAGCCTTGTTGACTGGACCGCCCATATCGACCGCCATCATCCCTCCGAGAATGAGACCCAAAACGACACTGCCCGTTCCGGACATACTTGCAAGCGCCGTGTTACACATGGTATTGAGCGCGCCGATCGGCGGTTCAACGATGAATTGCATAACAATGCCCGTTACCGCAATGCCAAACAGCGGGAAAAAAAGGATGGGCTTAAGTCCGTCGAGCGCTTTCGGCAGTTTGATAAACGCCTTTTTCAAAAAGAGAACGATATATCCCGCCGCAAAGCCCGCAATCAGTGCGCCGATAAAACCGCTCCTTCCTTGCGAGGCAAGATAGCCGCCGACTAATCCCGCTGCAAGACCCGGACGGTCGGCAATGCTCATTGCAATAAATCCTGCAAGAATAGGCAGCATAAAGCCGAACGCGCCGCCGCCGATTGTCATAAACAGCCGTGCCGCAGCGGTGATTGAACCAAACGAAGAGCGCTGCTCAAAGGGAAGGGAATTTAAATCTACTAAAAGACCATCGATTAAGAATGCAATCGCAATTAAAATACCGCCGCCGACAACAATCGGCAGCATGTACGAAACACCATTCATCAAATGTTTGTATATCGTATGCGCAACACTCTCTTTACCATCGGTAGGGAGCGCAGCAGCGGAGGCGCCATTGCTTTCCGCATGGTACACCGCATATTTTCCGTCCAGCGCACCCTGAATCAAGCTCTGCGCCTTGTTGATACCATCGCCGACCTTGCACTGTATCAGCGGCTTTCCGTCAAAGCGTTCAAGCGGAACATGTGTATCCGCAGCAACAATAATACAATCTGCATTGGCGATGTCCGCCGCCGTCAATTCGTTTTTTACGCCGGAAGCGCCACGCGTTTCAACCTTTATCGCAACGCCGCATTGCTTCGCAGTTTTTTCAAGCGTTTCCGCTGCCATATACGTGTGTGCAATGCCCGTTGGACAGGCAGTTACTGCTAAAATATGCATTGTGACAGGAGTCGCTGCCTGCGCAGTTGTTTGCGCGGTATTTTTCGCAGAAACAGCATCTTTTTCCGTTTCTGCCGCATCAACGACTGCAAGAAATTCTTCAACGTTTTTTGCCGCCAGCAAGTTTTTTGTAAAGTCCTCATTGAGCAGCATCGTAGAAAGTTTGCTCAGCGCTTCGATATGCACATCCCCGCCCGTCGCAGGCGCGGCAATCAAAAAGATGAGGGTTACTTTTTCACCATCGGGCGCATCATAGTCAACGCCTGTCGGAATGGTCATTGCCGCAAGCCCCGCGCGCACAACAGCTTCGCTTCTACAGTGCGGAATCGCAACGCCGTCGCCGACTGCGGTGGACGCTTCCTGTTCACGCGCACGAACACCGTTCAGATAGGTTTGTTTGTCGCCTATATTGCCACCTGCAGCCATCAAATCTACCAGTTCACGCAAGACTTCGTCTTTACTTGCCGCAGAACTGTTAAGCCTGATGCTTTTAGGATTAAGCAAATCTCGAATTTTCATAGAGTCCTCCTCAAGAAATTATTTTATACGCTGAACGCACGCACGGTTACTCAGCAAATTGTTACCTACTGCAAACTCTCATCCTGCGCAGCACCCAGCGCAGATGAAACGCACGCCTATCATTCATTTTCTTTCTATGGATAGCATACTAACCATAATAACCCGCGCTCTGTCTGTCTACATAATAACTCACGGTCTATGCAACGGCGATGCAGTTACGGCAGCTAAAATAAGAAATGATGCGTGGTACGCAAGGCCTCAACCGCTTGCCGATCCGCTAAATGTTCGGAGAAAGCGCTCGCAGAGCCTGCGCATAATCCCATCTTGAACGCCTCCGTATACGAGCCGGTTTTAAAGAAGCCGGCAAGAAAGCCCGCCACCATTGAGTCTCCTGCGCCGACCGAATTTACCTTTTTGCCTTTCGGCGCATCACTTTGGTAGACTTCGCCCGTCTCCGCTGCAAAAACGGCGCCCTTACCAGCCATCGAAACAAGCACATTCCGCGCACCCATTGATTGCAGCTTTTTTGCATAGGGAATTACTGCTTCCTGCGTCTGCAAGCTCACACCAAACAGCTCCCCAAGCTCATCATTATTCGGTTTAATTAAAAACGGACCGCAGTCCAACACATTTTTGAGTAGATCGCGCGTTGCATCAACAATAATTTTCGTTTTACGGTTGCGAAAGCGTACCATAATATCGCGATAGAGCGTTTGCGGAACAGAAGCGGGAATGCTCCCCGACAGCACGAGGATGTCATCATCGCCAAGCCGATCCAGTTTTTCAAATAGATGGTGAAGATCGCCATCCGTAATAGCCGGCCCCTGACCGTTGATTTCAGTTTCAACCTCGCCCTTAATTTTGACATTGATGCGGGAAAAACCGTGCAGCACCGGTGTAAATTCGGAAGCAATTCCCTGCGCGGCGAGCTGGGCGCTAATCTGCTCACCGGTAAAACCAGCAATAAAGCCCAATGCAATCGATTCAAAGCCAAGGTGATGCAGCATAATCGACACATTGATGCCCTTGCCGCCGGCGTTTATTGTTTCACTCTCCGTTCGGTTAATGACACCGGGCGCAAAATGGGGTACGCCTGCAATGTAATCGAGCGATGGGTTCACCGTGACTGTATAAATCATCCCTTTGCCTCCTTAAAAATCAACAGCCACGACGCAGGCGTTATGTTCGGTCTTTACCGTAGGAACCCCCTTATCGCCATCAGCTTACTTTAAATTTGCCGACTTCCATGGCTAAATTCTTAATACTTTGTGTGTTCTTTTGCGTAATTTCGTTTACTTCCTGCACGGCGTTGTTAATCTGCGCTGCGCCGGAAGCCATCTCGTTCATACTGTCGGTAATAATGCGCGTAAGATTATCCAATTTACGCATTTCTTCCGCAACGCCTTCCCCGCCTTTTAACATCTCATCCGCGCCGAACTGAACTTCTGTTGTGATCGTATTGATATCTTTGATGGCATCCAATACTTCACTGCTGCCATTTGCTTGTTCGCGCATTGCTTCTGTCAGCCGATCGCTCATCTCTTTTACTTGAGCTGCCAGCGTAAAAATCGCATTGAATTTTCCTTCTACCGTTTTAGAAGACTGTGAAAGCGTTTCGATTTCGCTACTCAATATTTTGAGTGTCTTGGTAATCGCCTTTCCTTGCAGGGCAGAATCCTCCGCCAATTTACGGATTTCGTCCGCAACAACGGCAAATCCTTTGCCAGCTTCCCCTGCGTGGGCAGCTTCAATCGCAGCGTTCATTGCAAGTAAGTTCGTTT
>CAUVHB010000081.1:0-6283 GCA_963551335.1 uncultured Treponema sp. | reverse complement strand
CCATATAATGGAAAAGAGAAATGCCGAGATCAAACAAGATGAGCGAAGGCGCAGCGCTATCTTGAGGGTATTGATCAAAAAAATCATCAGACCAGCCTAAAAAAAACTGCATACGGCTTCCAAATGCGGCAAGCCGCACTTTTGCCTTTGCTTGAATGGCAGGGTCGGCGTCGATACCGATAACTTTCAGCTGCGGGAAGTGGGTTAAAAACGCTTCACTATGACCGCCTTCGCCTAAGGTTCCGTCGATAAGCAGCGGGTCGGGTGTTTCCGGAGCAAGCAACTGAAGACATTCTTGTAATAAAACGGGTGTGTGTACAAAATTCATACATATTAAAAACGAATAATTCCCAAGTCCTCGCTCGCTTGATGGAAATCCGCCTCGCTTCCCTCCAGATAAGCCCGATATTCATCCGCATTCCACAATTCGAGATAACGGTTGATGCCTAATAGCACGCAGTCTTTTTCGAGCTGCGCGTATTCACGTAAACTTTGGGGAATTGAAACACGGCCCGCCTTATCAATGTCTATTTCCTGCGCCGGAGCGATAAGTCTGCGCAGTACAAGACGTGAATTTGCCTGAAACAATGAAGCCGATTGCATCACTTTTTCGGAGAGCAATGCCCATTCTTCAGGAGGAAATATCCAGACACAGCGGTCAATGCCACGGGTAATGATTACTTGTGAACCCGGCAGCAAACAGCGCAATTTTGCAGGAAACATAATACGTCCCTTTTCATCAAGCGTATTATTATACTCTCCTGAAAACACACTTTTTTCCACTTTTACCTACTTTCCTCCACTTTTCCCCATTTGCTTTTATTTTACCGGTAAAATGATAAATGTCAATGCTCTTTCTGCCGATATTATGGGGCGTTCCAATCAGATATTTTTTATATATTCTCGGAAAATTGGAACAAAACTTGTCCTCAACCGATGTACTCAGGACGTACATCGGTTGAGAGGTACTCGGGATGTATAACAGTCGAAGATGGTTCAAATGGTCTGGCAATCGATAATTCTGCGAACTTTGATTTCTTTGTTTGATGTATTTACCTTATCTTCTAACATCAACATATCCCGACGCTTGCGGCGGGTATTAAACCCTTCGCACGAATAAACTACATGAAATTTTGGATAAAATTTCACACAAGAGGAGCGTAACCACATTGGATACTAATGATGCAATGCGCGCTCTAGCTATAAAACTGAAAATACGGTACACTTGTTTTATACTCAAATTTTCTTACCATGCTGGAGAGACTTTATGAAAATACGGACATCAGTCAATTTGTATTTTGTAGTAATCCTTGTTATTGCAGTCTGCAGTGCGTTAGCTTTCAGTGTAATACAAGCAAAATCCTATACCGAAAGCACTTTCTATAGAAGTGTTCCGCTTATGCTGGAAGCTTCAAGTTCGGATTTGCAGACAAACCTTGCAGTAGGCTTAGCGCTTTCACAAGACCTCGCGGAAGATACGCGCCTGCTCGATTGGTTTAACAATTACGAAAAAGATAACGAAACCGGTTCAAAGGTTGCAGAAGACCTTATTACGCTGAGCAAGGACGAACGATTTGCCGCCAGCTTTGCTGCATCGAAATTAACCGGGAATTACTATGTTATTGATAGTAATCAACAACTGAAAAAAACGACAATGAACGAAACCGATGATGCTTGGTTCTTTACGATGATGAAAAGTCCGCAAACATTATTTTACAGTGTTGATTATAATAAGACGCTCAATGATACCAATTTTTGGGTTGACGTAAAAATGTTTAACGCAGCGGGAGAAGCCATCGGATTTGCCGGTATGGCAGTTAATTTGAAAAAAACGATTGCAAAAATGAATAAATCGCTGCCGTCTCCGCAAACATGGATCGGTGTTATCGATAGTAACGGTACAGTATCGCTTTGTTCAAATGCCGATTTTACCAATAAAAAGCTCAATAGTGTGATTGGTACTCTTTCAAACGTAACTGGATACCCTAATCTTCAATATTATGACGACGATTTACTCGGCAAGGTGATCGTTGCAAAAAAGCAGCTCGCCACGTTGCCGTATTATGCTATTATAGCAATTCCGGCAGAAGATTTTATTCCGCCTGTGTTATCAATTTTAGGCTATTCGCTTGTATGGACTGCGGTTCTTCTGGTACTCATTATTATAGTCAATCAGTTTGCGCTCCGTTATTTATTCGGGCGGTTTATCACACTGCACACGGTCTTTAATAAGGTTGCAGAAGGTGATTTTACCGTTCAAGCTGTAGCACATGCAGACGAACTCGGTATTATCGCCTCATCGATGAATAATGCAATAGAAAAAATCCGCGCTTCTTTTTCGACCATCACCGACACGGCAAAGAATATGCAAACAGTTAGCCGGACATTGTCTACACGCATGGTAAATTCTACTGCAGCGCTTAATCAGATAACGGAAAATATTGACAGTGTAAAAGATAAAATAATGGTACAGCATACGGAAGTTAATGAAACTGCTGCAAAGATAGATGCTATTACGCAAACGATGTCAATCCTTGATTCCAATATCGATAATCAAGCTGAAAGTATTTCAGGTTCATCGGTTTCAATTGAAGAAATTGTAAAAAACATTCAGATTGTGCAGGAACGTGCTGAAAAAAATCTCCAATCGATTAAAACTCTTGAAAAAACAACTCATACTGGTAAAGAGACCGTCGCTATGGTTGTCGAGGTAACCAAGGTTGTTACGGAACAATCGGAAAGTCTTCTTGATGCCATTACGGTTATTCAGAATACGGCAAGTCAAACGAATCTCCTTGCGATGAATGCGGCAATTGAGGCAGCGCATGCCGGAGAAGCCGGAAAAGGTTTCGCAGTCGTCGCTGATGAGATACGGAAGTTGGCAGAGGAATCGGGCGCGCAAGGTACCAGCATTACGAAAGTGTTGGAAGAGCTTAAACATAAAATCGAAAGCCTCAACGGTGCAGGACCCCTCGTAGCGGAACAGTTTGAAAAAATCAGCGCGATGATGGATTTTATCTATCGGCAGGAAGACGGCATGATCCGTACCATGAAGGAGCAAATGCAGGGCGGTGAAGAAGTTTTGAATGCGATTAACGGAATGAACTCCATAACATCAAATGTTAAAGCGAATTCAGATGATATACTATCCGAAACTGCTGATATTTCTGCCAGTATCAAAAAACTTGCTGATTTATCGGAGATTATTACACAAAGTATGGCGGAAATGGCGACCGGCATAGCAGAAGTCAACAATGCAATGAAAGAAGTCAATACCATCGCAATGGATAATCAGAAAAACGCAGCAAATGTTATGGAAGAAATCGGAAAGTTCAAGGTATAAGCCGCAGCTTAATCCGAGCGCCCGTGTGCCTAAAGCGGGCGCTTGGATACCAACCGGTAGCGTAAGGAGCATACATGGGAAGTTTCTTGATAGCATTTAATGCGGTTATGCCGGTGGTCCTCTTAGTTGTTTTCGGTTATTTCCTGAAACAGCACGAATATTTCAACAAGGCAACAATTACTCAGTTAAATAAGCTATGTTTTGATTTACTGCTCCCTATTGTTACTTTTAATAATATCAGAAGAACAAATATTAATGAAGTGTTCGATTTGCGTTTTGTTCTGTATGCCGCAGGAAGTATTTTAACTGCTATCTTCTTGCTTGTTGTCATTGTACCTTTTTTTGAAAAAGATAAAAAAAAGCAAGGCGTTATGATACAGGGAGCATTTAGAAGTAATTTTGTGATGCTCGGTATCCCGCTGTCTTCCTATATTGCGGGAGAAAGCAGCGCAGTGTTGGCATCGATGCTGATTGTGGTGATTGTTCCTATTTTTAATGCGGCAGCGGTTGTCATATTTTCGATCTATGGCGGCGGCACTGTCAATAAAAAGAAATTGATAATGGATGTATTAAGGAATCACATGGTTATTGCTTCCGGTTTAGGAATTATTATGTCCTTGCTGCATTCTCCTATTCCGCATTTTTTAGATAAGTCATTGACGGATATCGGCAAAGTAGGCAGTGTGTTTCCTATTATCGTACTGGGGGCAATGCTCGATTTTTCGAAAGTTTCGGTAAATTTTAAAAATTTGTTGATTACCGTTGCGGGTAAGCTCATCGGTATGCCGTTGATTTTTATTACACTGGCTGTTTATCTGGGATTTCGCACCCATGAGATTGTGGCGCTCATCGCTCTTTACGGTTCTCCTACAGCTGTTATTTCGGCGGTCATGGCTGAACAACTGGGCTGTGATCATGAACTGGCAGCCCAAGTTGTTATTTTCTCGACGGTAATGTCGTGTGTTACTATTTTCGGTATTGTCTTCGTACTGAGTTTTTTGAAAGTAATATAAGGGAACCTCTAAAAACTTCAGTTTTGAGAGGTTTTCCTTAGATTTAATTTGCGATGTTTTAATTTAAGTCATTATCCTATAATGACTTAAATTAAAACTCGTCGGGCATCTCTAAAAATCTAACCGAGTTTTTAGAGATGCCCATAAGGCTCTTTTTCTCAGCTGCCGCATGAACCGCACGCCCCGCAGGTACTGCACGGACTGCTGGTAAGCGGTGAGCGCGTACCGAATACTTGCCGTTCAAAGGCTTGTCCTGTCGGTGTTATCGCAAGCCCGCCTTGGGCGGTTTCGCGGAGCGCTGCCGGAAGCCCGTCGCCAACTCGTTTAAGGGCTTCTATCGTTTCGTCTACAGGAATGGCGCTTTTAATGCCTGCAAGCGCCAGCTCCGCAGCGGTAAAGGCGAGCGTAACGCCCGAAGCATTGCGTTTAATGCAGGGAATTTCTACGAGTCCGGCGACGGGATCGCATACCAGCCCTAAGACACACTTGAGCGCTATTGCCACGGCATGAGCTGCCATCTCCGGTGCGCCGCCTAAGAGTTCCACAATACAGGCCGCAGCCATCGCAGACGCAGTACCGCACTCAGCTTGGCAGCCGCCGGAAGCACCCGCAATCGACGCCTTATTCGCTACAACCATACCGATCGCTCCAGCGGTAAACAGCGAAAGCACCGCTTCTTTTTGCGGAATGCCGCGTATTTTTATCAGAGCGCCTAATGCGCCGGGTAAGATACCGCAGGAACCGGCAGTAGGCGTCGCAACAATTTTCCCCATCGCTGCATTGATTTCCGACACTGCCATTGCCATCTGAATCGCGTTTGACATAAGGTCTCCGCACAGATGGTTGCCTTCCGCGATCGTCTGTTTGAGCCGGTATGCATCGCCGCCAGTTAATCCGCTTGTAGATTTCACGCCCGGTTTACTGCCGTTCTCAATTGCCTCAAGCATCGCCGCCAAGTTTTCTTCCATCCGCTTTATCAGCACTTGTTCCGGTTGTTCAAGCTGCGCCGCTTGATCTTCCAATACAATCTCCCTGATACGCTTCTGTTGCGCTTCCGCTGTTGTATATAATTCTTTGATTGATTCGTAACTAAGCATTACGCTCTCCTCTTGCACTATGATACGCTGTTGTTAAAATGGTCTGATAAAAATAACCTTGGTAACACCGGGTATCTTTTCGATAGCAGTTTGTAAATTTTCATCAAGGGAGCGTCCGTCAACCTGTAACGTCATGATTGCGGTTCCTCCTCTTTTGTCTCTTGCAAGGTTGAAGTTGTAGACATTGAGCTTATACTGAGCCATCAACGTTGTTACGGCGGCGATCATTCCCGGTATATCATCGTGCACTACAATAACGGTTGGGGATTGCCCTGTTATTTTTACTTCTCTGCCGTCTATATGGTTAATAACAATATTACCGCCGCCAACGGAAGCTCCTTGGACACAGACCGTTCTGCCGTCCGCCGCAGTTAAGGTAATTTCAGCCGTATTTGGGTGAGCGTCAAGAATCACGGTCGGTTCAAAGGTAATGTCCAAGCCGGTTTCTTTTGCTATTGTTAGGCTGCTTCTGATGCGCTCATCATCAGTCTGCATCCCCATAATCCCAGCTGCAAGCGCTCGATCCGTTCCGTGCCCCTTATACGTCTGTGCAAAAGAGCCATGCAGTCTGATATATGCCTTGACTGCCGGTTCCCCCAGCAGCAGTCTGCTCATCAACCCAATCCGTACCGCTCCGGCTGTATGAGAGCTCGAAGGTCCAATCATAATTGGTCCGATTATATCAAATACATTCATTGCCTCATCCTTCTTTTGCTTATTATAACCGAGAATGCGTAATAAAAAAAGGGAAGTACTCCATAATTCTTCATTAGACTCATGGAGTGTTCGGTATGTTTACCTTAAATAAGTGCAGCTTACTCTAGGGCATC
>CAUVHB010000080.1:0-6340 GCA_963551335.1 uncultured Treponema sp. | reverse complement strand
CCTCTTATCGATGCAGCCGTATCAGCCGCGGGATTTACTGCTGCTACTACAGAAACAGTATTGGCGCCAGAAGGCCCCGGTTCTTTTACCGGACTCAGACTTGGGTTCGCAGCGGCAAAAGCGTTACAGCTCAGCAGTAATAGCTGCTTTATTCCCATTCCCACGCTCCCATGCATTGCATCGCAGTATGAGACATGGAACGGGAATATTGCCGTCGTGATAGATGCAAAAAGAGAACGCTTTTATATCCAACTCTTTAAAAAAGGAATAGCGGTAACGGAACCTTTTGACAAGACGGCGGCAGATATTCTCCCGTACTTTTCGGAAAACGAAGAATGGCTGGTTACCGGCTACGGAACGTCTGCATTTAAAAATGCAGATGCAATTTCACAAAGTACTATTCGCTTTCATTTTATTGAAGCGGATTCTCTCTCTTTTGCATATTCAATGATTAAGTATATGCAAAAGTACGGTAATGTACTGAAGAATGCTGCAGAGTATGCGGGACCTCAGTATATTCGGAAGAGCGATGCGGAGAAGGACTGACATTATGACAAAAAGTGTACCATTAAAACAGAATCGCCAGACTACAGGAGAGATAACAGCGGAAGAACAGCAGGTGTATTTTGATGAACTTGCCGAATTAACCAAGGCAGGGACCATGCCTACTATGATTCTTGACAGAAATTTAGTTATACAGTACATGACCGAAACAATGTATACATTATTCGAAGGGTATTATACTTTGGAAAAAAAGCCCTTTTTTAATGTGTTCGGCAGAGTTTTTACTCAAACGGAAATAAAGGATTTTTTTGAGTGTATACGCTCCCCTGAAAAAGGCTGGACATGGATCGGTACTATAGCGCATAAATCTCACGCATTAAAAACGCTTTATACGAGAGTTCGCTTTCATCCTATTTTTGATAGAGAAAACCGTTGTCTGATTGGGTATTGGGTAATTATTGAAGATGTAACGACGCAACAGACAGGAATGTATAAAATGCTGCTCAACGGGTTGCTGCAAGCATCAATGTTGAAAGACAATGATACCGGCAATCATGCACAACGGCTCAATGTTTACTGCCAAGAGTTTGCCGATTACCTATTCGGACTTAACCGCTATCCTCAAATTACTCAAGATTTTATTGATAATATTTCTTTTTTGGCTGCTATTCATGACATCGGCAAAATCGGCACGCCGGATTACATTTTGCAAAAGCAGAGCAAATTGACCGGCATCGAGTGGGAAGTGATGAAAGAACATACCATAAACGGTGCGCTCATTGTATCGTCATATCCCATTGAAATGGCAAAGGAAATAACGCTGAGCCACCACGAACGGTGGGACGGCAGCGGGTACCCATTTAAACTTGAAGGAGAGATGATACCGCTTTCCGCGAGGATTGTAGCGATTGCTGACGTATACGATGCACTGCGCATGAAGCGCTCATATAAAAATGAACTCTCGCATGATGAAGCGATACAATATATTTTTGAAAACGCAGGAAAGCATTTTGATCCTCAGCTCGTCGCGCATTTTAAGGATATTCATCACGTATTTAACAAAGTATGGCAAACACTCAAAGATGAGGATGAGGGTCATTCACGTGCTTCCGAGGATCGAGCTGTCGTATAATCAGTGTTTATGATATGCGCTCGGGGCAGCATCGCAGTAATGCAATGCCCCCGTATATGTATTACCGATTTCTTTTTACTTTAATCCTAATTGTGCAAGAGATTCGATATTGCCGGTGGCGAGCGCCGCTGTATTTTCACGCTGAATTTCGTCGTAAATTTCTTTACGGAATACCTTGACCGTGCGGGGCGCTTCAACGCCGATTTTTACTTGATCGCCCCGTACTTCGATGACCGTAATTTCAATTGAATCGCCGACGCAGATTTTTTGGTTTGTTTTTCGGGAAAGGATTAACATGACGAACCTCCGCGCTTCATTTCGGCGACGATATCATGCTTGGTTTTCCATTTTTCCCCACCGATGACGAGCTGCATCGCTTGCTTATTCTTTTTATTGATGATGAGCGGGCCTTGCAAATTTGCTGTAATTGCCGAGCCATCCAACGGAACGGTAACCAATGCGAATACCAGTACGTCTGACGGAGAGTCAATACCGAGCGGTTCAAGCAATGCGTCATCGATGTCCAATTCATAATCGGGACGGAAGATAAAGGGATCGATGGCGATAAATGCAAGTTGCGCATCGTCAAGCGACTGAATCCAGATAAAAGGTTTTTGCTTTGCATCGATCAGTGCAAAGCGGTGATATTTTTTAAATCCGTAAAAACCTTCAGACAGGGTGATGATTTGATCCTCTTCAATCGTAACCGTCCCCAGCGCCTTTGTTTTTATTTCCATACTAAAACTCCCTTTCTTTTGTCATCGTTATCTTAAATAATTGAGTAGCGTATTTTTATATAAATTACCGACCGTACTTAACGACGCTTGATGAGTATACTCATACATTTTAAGATCGGAAATAGCTTGTGTCAAATCCAAATCGGCTTCGCGGGATTCCGCCCCTGCGATGTTGGGTATTTGCGTATTCAAACGGGCGAGCGCCGCTTCCGCGCGTTCGTAGCGGGAACCGTTTTCTGCAAGCCGCGCTGCGAGGTTGTCGATTGCGCCGTCTACGCTGCCAAGCACTTTGCCGCCGAGCGATTCATGGTCGCCTGCATACATCGCGTTGCGCATCGCGATGACCGCGTCAAATAGAGAACCGCCGGATACGCGCACGGAATCGGCAAGATTGTATGGCGGCCGCTGTTGCGGTTTAACAAGCCCCAAGGATGCCAGTACGTTTCCCTCTCCTGCATCGCGCAGCCAGAGCTGCCGCGCATCGGTGGTTTCGATATTCATACCGTTAGTAACCGGATCGAGCGAGGCTTTAACCGCTGCGCCGGAACTATTGATTTTAGACATAATCGCATAGACGTTATCGCCGGCAATAAGCGGAATAGTTACCCCATCTACCTCGATCGCGCTGTCCCGCTGTACGATAAAGTTTCGTGCATCGGTTGCGGAAAAGAGCGTTTGCCGTTCCGCCCAAAAGATACGGTTCCCAGCCTGATTCGCTTCCATAAATGAAAGCTCATCGCTTTCCACCTGTTTGGTATCGATGGAACCATTGTACCGTACATTGGTGATAACCGCGGAACCGGCGCCGTCGATGTCGCCCATCACAATTTCAAAAGGCTCGGTAAAACTTTTGGTGCCGGCAAACAAACGAGTACCGTCCGCACTAAAACTGTTCGCCGTTTGAACAAGCTCGTATAACAGCTCATCTACTTCGGGCGCCATCTTTTTAAGATCCGAAGCGGTATACGTGCCGGTGGCTCCCGCTACGGAAAGTTCACGGAGCCGCTGCATAATATTGAGTGCGCTCTGCATCGGCGCCTCTGCAACTTTATATTGATCATTGAGCGTCTTGGCATTTTTTTCAAAGCGATCCAGCCGCGCAAGAAATGATTTATAGCGTACCGAATGTCCCGCAGCGATAGGATCATCACGAAGCTGCTGAATGCGCCGCTGGGTACTGAGCTGACTGTTCACCTTGTGCAGTCTGCTTTCCTGCCGCCGCACCGAATAGCTGCTGTCCGAATGCTGCATATTTGAACTAATCCGTTGCATACTTACTCCTTTTTCCCGGTAAATATATCAGGGGTAGTGTGATATAGCCCGCAGAATAAAAGCGGCCGTCCAACCAGAGTTGAATCGCTTCGCGATTCAAATGGTTTTCCTGCCGCTTTTATTCTGCGGCTTCGATTAGTCACCGCCCCCTGATATATTTACCCATGACCTAGACACCGAGGCGGTTGATGATGGTATCGAGCATCTCGTTGACGGTAGCGACAAAACGAGCCGTCGCATTGTAGCCGTGCTGAAATTTAATAATATCCGCCAATTCTTCATCGATATTGACGCCAGAAATGGAGTCACGCATATCGCGGAGTTCCTTGCCGATAGCGGTTTGCGTGTTCAATGCAAGTTCGGACTGTTCTCCCTTTAAGCCCATATTGGTAACAGACTCGGCGAAGAATTCATCGAAGGTGCGGGTATTGCCGACCATCACCGGCGTATTGCGTATCTTGGCGACAGCGACGGCGGCGCGGTTGTCTCCGGGGTAGGGGATACCTTCAGGGCTGGGGTAACCGGCGGCGATGTTTTGCAAATCGCTTACGACAACCGGATTGATTTCCATCCAGCCGGAGGGGTGCGCAATGGGGGATACCGCATACTGTGCGCCTTCTTGCGACAGGACGTTTACCGCATCGGGTTGCTGCCAGTCATAGGCATTTTCTGCGCCGCTACCGGCAAGCACTCCTGCGTATCCCGCTAAAAAGCGTCCAGAATCTTCAACGTGTCTGATAACAAAGTCGGGATTTTCGCTATCCTGCGCCGCCGTCCCTTTGAGCACGAGCTTGTTGTTTTGGTCGAGATACGCGACGACTTCCGCACCGGAACGGTTGATACGGTCCACAAGGTCGGCAACCATATCCGTAGAAGCGTACGGCACTTGAACCGTTCCCGTTCCTGCAGAAAGAGTGAGCGTTCCTTCCAGCCCAATCTGTTCGCGCGGGTCAAGGCTGTATGCGCCGGTAAAGCGGAAGATATATGAAGAATCATATTCGCCGTCGCCGTTCCGGTCAAAATTACCGACCGTATTATTGATAAAATATTGTTCTTTGAAAAAATCGATGCCGGTTTTTCCGTTTAAGCCCATTGCATTGCGGTGAATATCGTTAACCAGATCAACAAAGTTCATCGCCATCGTATCAAGTTTGCTAATTTCGTCGCGGACATCTCCATCACGCAGTTCGATAAGGGCGCCGAGCCTACCTCCGGCAAAGTGCGCCAGATTTCCGGAATCTTCCCATACGACATTGGCGTACCCTTCGTTTGCAGTACCGCTTTCAAGTCCGAAAGTACGGAACGTCCGCCCCTGCACCAATTCCATACCATCGGAATAGATGATGTAGGATTCATCGGCATCCACCTTCTCTATGGAGATCGGGATAAGGTCGGCAAGTTTTTCGGTTAAGACATCGCGCTTATCCATCAAGTCGTTGGGATTGTCGCCCATCGCTTTGACTTTTACAATTTCTTCATTGAGCGCTGCAATTTGTCGTGTAAAGGAGTTGACCTGCTTAACCCGCGCTTCAATATCACCGTTGATCATATCGCGGATGCCTTGCAAGCCCCGATACTGGTGATGTATGCTATCGGTCAGCGTTTTTGCGCGGGTAGCAACCGCACTGCGCGCCGCCGTCGATTCAGGATAGACTGACAGCTCCTGCCATGAATCCCAAAACTGATCGAGCCGTGTCCGCACCGAGGTATCCTCCGGTTCGTTATAGAGCTGTTCCAGCATATAGATGTAGGAATCGCGTGTTTCCCAATACCCTTGCTGATCGGTTTGGGCGACAATCCGCTGATCCAACAGCTCGTCGCGCAGGCGGGTAATGGAGCTGACAGCAACGCCCTGTCCGATTTGACCGGGAGTTTCAGCCCGTGAAAGATCGGGGCGGTACAGCGGCTCGTAAGAATCGAGCTGAACACGCTGACGGGTATATCCTTCCGTGGATGAGTTCGATATGTTATGACCGGCAGTTTGAATGGACTGCTGATGTGCAAATAAACTGCGTTTCCCTAATTCAATCGAAGCAAATGTAGACATTCTTTCCTCCTTGGATAGATGAGTGTATATAAAGCGTTGCGGGTATTTTGCTCGGACCACTCAACGCCAGTTTTCCTCTACAGTACCGGCTGTTAAAAGACCGTATCGATAACCAAGCTGCTGTAATTAGATTGACTCGGCGCACCGGTGCGGGTGTAAAAGGAAGTTCTCGTACCGATTGCCGCGGCATCCATCATATCTTGTACCAATGTCTGTACGTGCGTAACGTAGGCGTCAAGCGTATCGTTTGCAATTTTTGAAAGTTGCGCCTGTTGCTGTAGACTACGATATAAATACGTGAGTTTTTTTTGATTTTCCGCAGGCAGCAATGCAATATAGCCGTAAAAATCACGTCCATCTTCGCTATAAGGATCAAGCTGATTAAGAAGTAAAAAACACTGCTTATCGAGCCGTAAAAACTCATTTGAAGCCTCTGTACTTTTTAGCACGCAACGTTCAATTCCTTCCCATGAACGGTTCCGCACGGAGTCGGAAAGTTCTTTTTGATACGCATATATTTCTTTCATCACGGTAATTTGCTGCTGTAATATCTGTTCGATTTTCTCTGCAGCTGATACTTTGTCCATCTGATACCCCTTCTGCTACAGTGTCGGAATTTGGTGGAAAATCTTGAGGGAAATCGGGAAA